>JAHFEI010000394.1 GCA_023248615.1 Nitrospinales bacterium
GGGCAGGAAGGAAGGTTCGGCGGCATTATATGTCGCCAGTTGCCTTTCCATATTTTCGGCGTCCATTTTCGCCGGGTCGCCGACGTTGGATTTCCATATATACCTGCTTGGCCGCTCCGTGGCGCGGTTAAGGTGGTAGATGACCTTAAAATCGCCTTTTTTAACCGCCTCGATATAGTCTTTCACGACCTTTTCCGGATTGCCGGTAATTTTGGAGGCACAGGCGGCAATCCCGAAAAATGCCACCAGCGCCAAAGCGACCAAGCTTACAAGACGATTACCAAACAACTTGCGGTTCATACCAGTGCCTCATCATCCAGCGGTTATCAAGAAGTATGGGGTTGCGCATCGTATCCTTGTAAGACACCGGGGGTATCCCCATCCTGTCCCCCATCGCGGTGTTATGGCAACTATTGCATCCCATCCAGGGGGCTTTTGCGCTTCCCATAAAAAATCCGGTTACCAGCAGGATACAAACAATCCCTCCCACCCCCATGTAGAGGAAGTTGGCATATTTTGCCCTTTTCGCGGCAGGCGCATCCAGATGCACGTCCCTTTTCTTCCTTGTGAAGAGATACGGGAGGATAAAAACCAGCGCCAAGAAAATGGCCGGAATCCAGAACAGGAATATAGCCCACATCCTGGGCGGGTAGAACCAGTACGGCATCTGGAAGGTAACAAAAAACCACTCCGGAGCCGGGATATACATCCCCTCCATCGGCAGGGGGGTTATTTCCGGGTCGGAAGTGGGAACAGGAAAAAGGACGCTCATGGCGGCGACAGCTATTATGAGCGGGATGGCCGCAAACGTCTGGCGTATAAAATAATCGCCAAAGCCACGTCCCCTTATGCGCGACAGGCAGTGTATTTCCAGTAGCACAAACGTGATTATCGGCAACAAGATGTCATGGATTACAAAATTACGCGTGGGGGTATATGTTTCCATCATAAGGTGGTAAAGGGTGTCGCCCACCAGCGGGATGTTCTTCAGCCAGTTGTTGAACATCTCCATTACCCAATAGCCCTTCCATTCCCATGGAAGGATAGTGCCGCTAATCACAAAACCGGCGAACAGCACCGATAGGAGGACGCCGGTAAGCCAATATTTTTTCCGCCCTCCCTGGAAGTCCTTGCGGAAGTAGCCGACGAAAAGGTGTACGAACACCGCAATGCCCATAAAGAACGCGCCGTACCTGTGGATATTGCGGGTGAAGGCTCCCAGAAAAGCCACGTTGTTAAAATACTGGACTGTTTTATACGTGTCTCTCAAAGCTGGCTCATAATAGAAGATCATGTAAAGGCCGCTAAAAAGCTGGATTAGGAGCAATATGAGCGCGGCACCGCCGAAATAGTGGCGCATATGTATCTTCTTTGGTTTTATTTTATGCCAAACCTCTATTATGTTTCTCATCACTCCTGTCCCAACATTTGTAAAGACGCCAAAACTGCGGCTACCGGGTTAGCTCCATACTTCCGGCCTGTTGCCGCGCCATTCCGGGTACGCTAAACCCGCTTACTATACTACCGAGCCGGGAAAAACAAAATGGATTCAAGGAATCGGGAGATATTCCTACAGGTACCCATGTGGCGGCTTTATGCGGCTATACCTTTCAGCCCCAGCCCCTGGAGTTTCATGTAGATTTCCTTCGCTCCGGAAACAATATCGGCATGCTCGTAAAAGTACGGTTTCTCCACACAGGACGGCATGCTGGATATCGCCTGCGCGATGTAATTGGCCATCGGGCGCTGGTCTGCCGTGGCCATCAGCACCGCTATCGCCTCGTCGCAATGTTTTTTAAACTCGCTATACTGCTCCCGAACCGCAGTAAACCCGGAAAGCGCTTTTTTAAGTTCCTGCTCCACATCGGATGGCGGCCTTTCCGCCACCCACCCGGCCCACAGGAATATCGCATCGCTTTCATAGGCTTCCGGCGAGTCGAAAAGCTCCGGCTCGTCACGCAACAGCCCGGCGGCAAGCGCTATCGCTTTCGCCTTGTCGGTATTTACCATATCCTCCAGTTTCCTCAGCCCGGTATTGCCAGCCGGGTCTTGCGTTGCCCGATGGTCGGCGGCCTTTG
>JAHFEI010000085.1 GCA_023248615.1 Nitrospinales bacterium
GATGGTGGTAGAGTTGCTTGTTCCTGTTGCGATGGAGAAAGAAGTGCGTTTTGCGATACGCGAAGGCGGACGGACCGTCGGCGCGGGCGTCGTGACAGAAATAGTAGAGTAGGGATATGAGAGAGATAATAGGACTTCAGTGCGAGCCTTGCAAGAACAGGAACTATACGACGAAGCGCAACAAGAAGCTGAAGACGGGCAAGATGGAAACGAAGAAGTACTGCCCGTTTTGCAGGGTCCATACGTTGCATAAGGAAGTAAAGGTATAACGGTACTTAGAATAAGGAAATAGGCCAGTAGCTCCAACGGTTAGAGCACCGGACTCCAAATCCGGGTGTTGTGGGTTCGAATCCCTCCTGGCCTGCCAGAGCAATACGAGGTAGGAGAACAAGTGGCATTGTTGAAGGCGAATCCGATACAGGACGGTTTGCAGTTTTTGGCCGAGGCGAAAAATGAGCTACGGAAAGTCACGTGGCCATCGCGTAAGGAGACCACGGGGATAACCGGGGTCGTTATTTTTACTTGTTTTGTCATGTGCGTGTATCTCGGTATTGTGGATTGGGTACTTGCGGAAATAATTAAGTTCCTTATCAGGTAGGTGCATTGGTGGTTGATTTTAAGTGGTATGTGATACACACATACTCCGGTTACGAACACAAGGTGAAGGCCTCGCTTAAGGAGCAGTTTGCGATGCATAACATCAGCGACAAGCTTGGCGATATCCTGGTTCCTATGGAAGACGTAAAGGAGTTCCGCAGCGGCAAACAGAAGGTTGTGTCGAGGAAGTTTTTCCCCGGCTACGTCCTTATTCAGGTAGAGCTTAGCGACAGGGTGCTTGCGGCCATAAAAGAGGCGCCGCGTGTTACCGGCTTTCTTGGCGGCTCCACTCCGACTCCGCTTTCCGACAAGGAAGTGAAGCAGTTGCTGGACCAACTTGCCGGGACGGTGGAGAAGCCGAGGCCAAAGGTCGCCTTTGCGGTTGGCGATTCGGTGCGTGTGGTAGATGGCCCGTTTACCCACTTCTCCGGAAGAGTGGAGGATGTAAACCCCGAGCGGGGCAAGGCGAAGCTGATGGTGTCCATATTCGGGCGTGCGACGCCGGTGGAACTGGATTTCCCACAAATAGAGAAGGTGTAAGGTATGGCTGTAAAAGAGATAAAAGCGAAGATAAAGTTGCAGGTTCCGGCAGGTGCGGCAAACCCGGCTCCTCCGGTAGGCCCGGCGCTTGGTCAGCACGGCGTGAACATCATGCAGTTCTGCAAGCAGTTCAACGAGGCCACGCAGGGCAAAGAGGGACTGATAATCCCCGTTGTCATTACGGTCTATGTTGACAAGAGTTTCACGTTCATAACCAAATCGCCTCCAGCTTCGGTACTGTTGAAGCGCGCAGCGGGCATCGTGAAAGGTTCCCCCGAACCGCACAAGATAAAAGTGGGCAAGGTTACGAAGGCCCAGGTGCGCGAGATAGCCCAGTTGAAGTTTGCGGATTTGAACGCGGCAACGATTGAGGCGGCCTCCCGTAGCATAGAAGGGACAGCCCGCAACATGGGCATTCTGGTGGAGGGCTGACAATGGTAAAACTTACGAAGAACAGGAAGGTCGCAGTCGCCAAGGTGGCGCCGAAGAAGTACAAGCTGGAAGACGCGGTTGGGCTGGTAAAGCAGGCCAAGTTTGCCAAGTTTGACGAGTCGGTAGATATCGCCATCCGGCTGGGCATCGATCCTGCCAAGGCAGACCAGATGGTGCGCGGGAGCGTTGTGCTTCCTGGCGGCACCGGCAGGAAAGTTCGCATAGTGGTGTTCGCCAAGGGCGAGAAGGATATGGAGGCCAAGAACGCCGGAGCCGATTTTGTAGGCGCCGATGACTTGGTTGCCAAGATACAGGGCGGGTGGCTGGATTTCGACGTGGCGGTTGCCACGCCGGACATGATGGGTTCCGTCGGTAAGGTTGGTAAGGTGCTTGGGCCCCGCGGCCTTATGCCGAATCCCAAGTCCGGCACAGTCACTTTCGACGTTGCCAACGCGATAAAAGAGATACGTTCCGGCAAGGTGGAGTTTCGTGTTGATAAGGGCGGCGTTGTGCATGCCCCTATCGGCAAGGCGAGCTTCGATGTCCAGGCGCTTTTGAAAAACGCCAGGGCTTTGCTGGAAACTATAGTTAGGATGAAGCCGTCCACTGCGAAGGGGACGTACGTCAAGAGCATTACCCTCTCCACGACCATGGGGCCGGGAATAAAGATTGACGAGTCCGTTGTCGCCGATATGGTCAATTAGGTGAGGATGGTAATATGGCTACGGCATTAAAAGAGAAGCAGGTTTCAGAGCTACACGAGATGTTCGGTCGCGCCCAGAGCGTGGTACAGGTCGAATACCGCGGCGTGAAAGCCGGGGATATGGACGTGATACGCGCCCGTTTGCGCGCAGAGAACGTGGAAATGAAAGTCGCCAAAAACCGGTTGGCAAAGCTTGGTTCCAAGGGGACGGCGTTTGAGCCGATAGCCGCCAAGCTCGTCGGCCCGGTATCGCTTGCGTTCGGCTATGGTAGCCAGACTGCGGCGGCCAAAATTCTTTCCGGGCTGTGCAAGGGCACCAAGGAGCTGAAAATTATCGGCGGCGTTATTGATGGGTCGTACTACGGCGCGGAACAGTTGAACGCCATAGCGAACCTTCCCGGCAAGGACGTGCTTCGGTCTATGTTCCTTAGCGCATTGCAGGGCGGTCCCAGAAATTTTGTATCAGTGTTGAATGGCGCATTAGGCAAGTTTGTTTATCTTCTTGCCGCGCTTAAGGATGTAAAAGAAAAGAAACCGGAATCCATAGGAGGTCAGGAAATGTCAAGCGTAACTTCAGAAGATGTAAAAAATTATCTCAACAGCCTTTCGGTACTCAAGTTGGTAGAACTTACCAAGGAACTTGAAGACGCATGGGGCGTTACTGCGGCTGCTCCCGTAGCGGCGGCTACTGCTCCTGTTGCTGTTGCCGCCGAAGCGGCTGCCGAACAGACCGAGTTTACCGTAGTGCTGAAAGCGGCTGGCGACAAGAAAATACAGGTGATCAAGGTTGTCCGGGAAGCAACGGCACTTGGCCTTAAAGAGGCGAAAGACCTGGTTGACGGCGCTCCGAAGACCCTTAAAGAGAAGATCAGCAAGGACGAAGCAGCCGCACTGAAGGCGAAGCTGGAAGAGGCCGGGGCCACTGTTGAGATCAAATAATACGGGGGTCCGTATTGTTTGTCTCGGGCTAGCTGCGCGTGTTGACGCCGATGGTGTGCGTCCACGCGTCGTTTACTGTAAAAAACCGTTGCCGGGAGGCGTGTGCTGATGTCTAACAAAGAATATTCGCCTGGAAAAACCGTAATAAAGAGGAAGAGCTTCTCGCGGATACCTAAGGTGCTTGAGATGCCGAACCTGCTGGAACTCCAGCTCCGTTCGTACGATGCGCTGATTCAGGCCGGTGTTAAGCCCAGCGATCGGGAAAGCAAGGGCCTGGAGGAAGTGCTCCGCTCCATATTCCCGATGACCAACTACAAGGGCGAGGCCACCCTTGAGTACATCGGATACGAGCTTGGCACCTGGATTTGCAGATGCGGCGAATACAAGGGACTAGGTGGTTCCGGGCTTATTTGTGAAAAGTGCAAAAAAGAAGTACATCACAAGCCCAAATACACGGTAGAGGAATGCCGGCAGCGCGGCGTGACTTTTGCTGACCCTCTCAAAATTATCGTACGGCTTATCCTCAAGGAAAAAGACGAAGCCACCGGGAACATGGAAATCCGGGAAATCAAGGAACAGAAAATATACCTGGGCGAACTCCCGCTCATGACGGAAGTCGGAACGTTCATCATCAACGGTACGGAACGCGTAATTGTGAGCCAGCTTCACCGCTCCCCCGGCGTTTTCTTCATAAGGGAGAAGGGCAAGGGGATACATCTGGGTAAGATGGTTTACTCGGCGCGTATTATTCCCCACCGCGGTTCATGGCTGGATTTTGAGTTCGACACAAAAGAAGTTTGCCATGTGCGCATAGACCGCAGGAAGAAATTCCCGGTCTCCATATTGCTCAAGGCGCTTGGCTTTAGCACCAACGAGTTGTTGGCGCGCTTCTATAGTTTCCAGCCGATAAGCTACAATCCGGAAACCAACGAGTATTTCACCGCCATCACCGAATCCATCCACAGCCTTCCCTATAAGCCGGTTAACGACATCATCGACCCGAAGAGCAAGGAAGTGCTGGTGAAGGCGGAAAGGAAATTTACCAAGGGCGCTGCGCGGAAGTGCATTTCCGCCGGGATAAAGCAGTTCAAAATTGACCATTCCCAGCTCATGAACGAGTTTATAGCGCAGGACATAATAAACGAGGCTACTGGTGAAGTTTTGCTAGAAGTTAACGCCCAGTTCGATGACGCTGCAGAGGACGCCGTCCGCAAAAACAAAATAAAGAACTTCGAGGTGCTTGCGATAGACGACCAGTTGCGCGACACCTCGTTCCGCGATACCGTGGCGAGCGATGGGCTGGAATCGTCCGGCGAGGCGTTACGGGAGATATATAAGAGGATGCGCCCGGGCGATCCGCCAACGGTTGAGTCCGTGAAGGCATTCTTCCACAACCTTTTCTTCAACGAGAAGAGGTACGACCTGAGCGAAGTCGGTCGTAAGAAGCTGAACGAAAAACTGAACCTCAACACCCCTCCGGACCAGCGGCTTTTAACCAAAGACGATATGCTGGCCACGGTGAAGTACCTGTTCGACCTTCGCAGGGGGTTAGGCTCCAGGGACGATATCGACCATTTGGGAAATCGGCGCATACGCGCAGTAGGCGAATCTGTTGCGGCGCAGTTCCGTGTCGGCATGGTTCGCATGGAAAAGGCAATAGTAGAGCGGATGAACATAATGGATCTTGCCGCCTGCATGCCGCACGACCTTATCAACTCAAAACCTGTAACGGCCGCGATAAAGGAGTTTTACGGTTCGTCCCAGCTTTCCCAGTTTATGGACGAAACCAACCCCTTGTCGGCCCTTACCCACAAACGCCGCCTTTCATCGCTTGGACCAGGCGGTTTGGCGCGTGAACGAGCTGGCTTCGAAGTGCGCGACGTTCATCCCACCCACTACGGGCGGGTATGTCCCGTCGAAACGCCGGAAGGCCCGAACATCGGCCTTATCGCGTCGCTTTCCACTTTTGCAAAGGTGAACAAGTACGGTTTTATCGAAAGCCCCTACAGGAGGGTTGCGAAAAGCCATGTGTTGGATGAAGTGGATTACCACACCGCCACAGACGAGTACAAATACCACATAGCACAGGCAAATGCCGTGCTGGATGCGAAGGGCTATTTCGTCAATGAAAACGTCATCGCCCGGTACGAAGGTGAAGTGCTTTCCGTCCCACGCGAAAAGATAGAGTACATGGACGTATCCCCCAACCAGTTGTTCTCGGTTGCGGCGGCGCTGATACCGTTTTTGGAAAACGACGACGCGAACCGCGCACTCATGGGATCCAACATGCAACGCCAGGCAGTGCCGTCCATAAGGACAGAGGCCCCGCTCGTTGGCACCGGCATGGAGAGAGTGGCCGCCCGGTACGCCGGAGCGCTCATAATCGCCCGGCACGACGGCGAAGTAATAAGCTGCGATTCGCGCCGCATCGTTGTCCGTGTGCTGAACAAGCAGGTTCGCGACGGTTACGGGACTAAGGTGGATATTTATGCGCTTACGAAGTTCGGCAGGTCTAACCAAAATACCTGCATAAACCAAAAGCCTTTGGTGGTTCCGGGACAAAAGGTAAAAAAAGGGGATGTGCTGGCGGACGGGCAGTCCACAGACCGTGGCGAACTGGCGCTGGGCCGCAACCTGCTGGTTGCGTTCATGCCATGGCGCGGATACAACTTTGAGGACGCCATCGTCATCTCCGAGAACATAATCAAGAAGGATTGCTTCACCTCCGTCCATATTGAGGAGTTTGAGGTAGAAGCGCGCGACACCAAGTACGGCAAGGAAGAAATAACCAGAGACGTGCCTGGCCTGAGCGAAGAAGCCCTTCGCAATATAGACGAAAGCGGCATCGTACGGATGGGCGCCAAGGTGAAGCCGGGCGACATACTGGTCTGCAAGCTTACCCCCAAGGGCGAGACTTTGCTTTCACCCGAAGAGAAGCTTTTGAAAGCTATATTCGGAGAGAAGGCCGGAAACGTGATGGATACATCCTTCCGCGTTTCGCCAGGAGTCGAAGGGATAGTCGTTGATGTCAGGATATTCTCCTGTAGCGGGGCAGAGAAAGATGCCCGCGCACTGGTGATAGAAGCGGAAGAGAAAAGCAGGATAGAAGGCGACTTCGAGGAGCAGATACGGATAGTCAAGGAAGAGCGTGATAACCGGATACGCGCCTTGTTTGAAGGTAAAAAGGTGGAAAAGGCCATTACCGCAGGGAAGGAAACCTTGGTCGAGGCCGGAAAACCAGCCACCATAGAGGCCCTAAACAGGGTTGAGGGAAAAGACCTCCTGAAGATACAGATGAAGGAGGACTTCAGCGCGAAGATAGAAGAGGTGGAGGAATCCTCCGCCGAACTCGTGCGCGATCTCAAGGCCGAGCTGAACGAAAAGCTTGCAAAGCTTGACCGTGGGGACGAACTTGCCCCTGGCGTGATAAAGCTGGTGAAAGTTTATGTGGCCGTAAAGCGCCGCCTACAGGTTGGCGATAAAATGGCCGGCCGCCACGGAAACAAGGGCGTCATCTCCGTTATCGTCCCGCAAGAAGATATGCCGAGGATGGAAGACGGCACGCCGGTTGACATAGTGCTCAACCCGCTTGGCGTTCCTTCCCGTATGAACGTGGGACAGTTGATGGAAACGAGCCTTGGCCTTGCCGCCAGGATGCTTGGCGTACATTTTGAGACGCCGGTATTTGATGGCGCCAGGGAGCAGGACATCCGCGACCTGCTGAAGGAAGTTGGCGTGCCCGAAAACGGCATGATGAAGCTGATAGACGGTAGGCTTGGCGAATACTTCGACCAGCGCGCGTTCGTTGGCGTTATATACATGCTGAAGCTCCACCACTTGGTTGAAGACAAGATACATGCCCGCTCTACGGGCCCATACTCGCTTGTTACCCAGCAGCCGCTCGGAGGCAAGGCGCAGTTCGGCGGCCAGCGGCTTGGAGAAATGGAAGTTTGGGCGCTTGAGGCATACGGCGCCGCCCACACTTTGCAGGAAATGCTTACCGTGAAATCGGATGACGTCGAAGGGCGCAAGAGGATGTACGAGGCCATCGTTAAAGGGGATAACATCCTCCAGCCTGGCTTGCCGGAATCCTTCAACGTCCTGGTGAAAGAGCTCCAGAGCCTGTGCCTGGATATTTCACTTGATGAAAACCAGAAGAAACCAACACTTTGAGGAGGGACTGACCTTGGAAAAGACCCAGCGTTTGTTTGAAAGGCCCAAGGACCCGCTTTCCTTTGATTCGGTGCTGATACGCCTGGCATCCCCGGAGAAAATCAGGTCGTGGTCGTTTGGCGAAGTCAAAAAGCCGGAGACCATAAACTACCGTACGTTCAAGCCTGAACGGGACGGCCTTTTTTGCGCCAAGATTTTCGGCCCGGTAAAGGACTGGGAATGTTTGTGCGGCAAGTACAAGAGGATGAAGTACAAGGGGACAGTTTGCGAGAAGTGTGGCGTTGAAGTAACGCTTTCCAAGGTTCGCCGCGAACGGATGTGGCATATAGAGCTTGCCAGCCCGGTTGCGCATATCTGGTTTTTCAAGGGGCTTCCGAGCAAGATAGGCAATT
>JAHFEI010000086.1 GCA_023248615.1 Nitrospinales bacterium
AAATCGACGTAAAAGAAGGGGACAGGGTTACTGTGGACGGCGCCTCCTACACGTCCGTACCGGTGGAGCTTAAGGACATAAGGGCCGGTGACCACACCGTAGTGGTCATACGGAAAGGCACCAAAAGACCTTGGATAAAAACCATCAAAATAATGCCAGGGGAAACGCTGCAAATATCCCCCGAATTCCAATGACCCCTCCAACCCCTATCCGCATGGGGGCATAGGTGGACGGCGTAAACGAGTTCCTGAACTCATCCATCCTCGGCATACAGGTACGGCCCGTTGCCATGGCCATTGGGGTAATTCTTTCCACAATCGCAATCCGCGAGTATGCGGCTAAAAAAGTGATGAACATCCTGGCTGGCTTTGCCGCCAAGACCGAAGTGACATGGGACGATGAGGTAATTGAATCGCTACGCCCGCCACTCTCCCTCTTCATCCTGCTGGTCGGAGTTTGGACGGCAGCCAGGATATTGCACCTGCCGGAAAAGCCTTTCCATTTCCACCATGCGGCAGACCTGGTAGCCCAAATCTCGATAGCGCTAATAATAGCGTGGACGGCCATGCGGCTCATCAACATCATGGAAAGCGAACTGAAGAAGAAGTCGATGAACCCGGAATATTGGATGGACACCCATCTGGTGCCGGTGCTGAGTATCGGCCTTAAGTTGGCGTTTGGCATCGGCATATTTGTGGATATCGCCCAAACGCTTGGGTACTCGGTCAGCGCCCTGGTGGCATCGCTCGGCATCGGAGGCGTGGCGGTGGCCTTGGCCGCCAAAGATACGCTGGCCAACTTTTTCGGTAGCATCACGGTGATGGTAGATAAACCGTTTCGGATAGGCGACTGGGTAAAGGGAGACAACTTCGACGGTGTGGTGGAGGAAATAGGTTTCCGCTCCACGAGAATAAGGACGTCTGAAAAAACGGTAAAGGTCGTGCCGAACGACAAGATAGCTTCGATGATAGTGGAAAATATGGATCGTCGTAAGGACAAGGGAATAAATATGCGCCGGGTAAACTTCACCCTGGGCTTGGAATACAAGGCAACCGCAGAGCAGATGGAAAATGCGGTTAACACGTTGCGGGAACTTTTGGGCGCCAACAACAACATAAGCGAGGAGGGGCGCATGGTTTTTTTCTCCGATTTCGGCGAATCATCGCTGAACCTCCTCATCAGCTACTTCATAAAGACCACCGACTACCAGGAGTACCTGCGCATACGGCAAGATGTAAACCTTGCCATGATGCGCGCGCTGGAGCGGCTAGGCCTTGCCGTGGCGCTCCCTACCCGTACGCTACGCATAGAGAAGGATGGGAATTGAAACCGGTAGCCGAGCCGGGAAATAGGGTTTGGAATTGACTCCACATACCCGTGGTGCTATCTTCTCCCAGATGATTAACATAAAATTCCCAGCCATCCTTTTCTCATTTTTCCTTGTGGCCACAGCTATCGGGTGCTCCGGCTTCCTCCCGGACAGGCTTGTTTACCCAAACAACATGCCAGACCCGAAACAACGCACAAAAAAGGCAAACGAAGAGGTAAAACCGGCGGCAGAACAGGCTCCGCCAGCCAAAGCCGTAGCGCAACCGGAAAGCGTCAGCGCCACCAATGAAAAAGACACCGTCCTCTTCGGCGAGGCGCCATCCGGGGCAGGCGCACAGCCAGCCGCCGTGAAGAAGGCGACCACGAAAAGCTGGGATGAATCCAATGCCCCTCCGCCAAGGGATATTAACGGAAAAGCTCCGGCGGCGGCGGCGGTAGTAGCACAACCGAGCGAATTGGCTCCAAACGCGCTAACTCGTACGTTCGATGTTGAGTACCCAAAAGGCTGGGATAAGACCCTGGAGGCGATGTTCGTCCTGCCCGTAATGAGCGTAGACAAGGCCAGCGGCGTGATAATAACCGATTGGATTGTAGACAAACCGGCGTACGACGGGGGGTTGAACTTGTTCGGCTCCGGGGTGCGTAGCGTACGGTACAAATACCTCGTGAAGGTCTACGACCGTGGCGGCAAAACAGAAGTATCTGTGGCCTCACAGGCGCAGTATTCCGGCTCTGGCGGGTGGATTAGCGGCACACCCAAGGTAATCGTCAGCGAACGGTTGATGAAAAGAATAGTAGAGGCGATAGGAAACTAGACCATGCCAATATACGAATTTAAATGCAAAAAGTGTAACCACCGGTTTGAAGCGCTTCGGCTGTCCAGCGACGGGTTCAAGAATATTGAGTGCCCGAAATGCAAAAGCAGGCAGGTATCCAAGGAGATGTCTACTTTCGCCCCGGCCATGGGAGGCCCCTCGACCAGGCCCATGTGCGATGATGGTTCCTGCCCTGTGCCTTCGGGCGGCGGTTGCTCGTCCGGCATGTGCGGCCTGAACTGATTTTCGATTGGAATAAAAGGAGACTGTTGTATGGTTAGGATGGGGATGTCTTTTACAGGTACAAAGCGCTACCAAGCATCATCCGGCGCCAAGGCGCTGGTTGCCCTTCTGGGAGCCGCAGTCGCCTTTTCACTGCCGGCATGCAAAACACCACAGGCTTCTTTTGAACAGGCACAGTCCGCCGACAGCCAAGCGGCGCATATCAAAAAAATTACGTTTTTAGCCGAGCCGCGCGGTACGGTGGTAAAGCTGTTCACCTCCCGAAAAACGGACTTCACCTCCTACAAGCTTGCCGATCCGCTCCGCCTGGCGGTGGAAATGCCGGGTGTGGCGCTGGATTTTGACCCCAAGCGCATTGCGGTGGAGGACGAAATCATCTCCGCCATTGGTGTGGTAAGGTTCACCAAAGTCAACTCTGTGCGGTTGGAACTGGAACTGCTTTCCGACGCACAGTTCAAAATCTCCCAAAAGCCGGACTACATTGAAGTTCTTCTCACGCATGCTGGCGCAGGAATACCGGCCGCAACCCGCAAGGAAACAACATCTGCCGCAAGTGCCGAGGCGGATAAGCCCGCACAGAAGGAAGGGATGGAAGGACTGGGGGCGGAAAATGACCGGCTGAAAACGGAAAACCTGGAAGTACGGAAAAACGCGTTGAGGATGGAGGAAGAAAACGCCACCCTCAAGCGCCAGTTGGAAGAATCGCGCAAGCAACTGGAAGAGGCCAGTAGCCTCTCCAAGACCATGCAGGCGCGGGTTGCGTTTGTGGAGCAGCAACTAAGCGAACTGGATGAAAAAGTCAGTTCAAGGCGTGGCGGCGGCACATCTCACTCTGGCCCTTCACTGGATGTTACCGTTGTCCCGCTTCCCATGCCAACCGCAGCCACTACCACTACAATTCCCGTTCCTGTTCCAACCCCTTCTTCCGGCGGCGAGCCATCCGGCAACAGCGGACAACGGATGATAGAAGTAAACCAAACCGTCGCCGCCTGGCTGAAGGCGTGGAACGAGAAGAACATCAGCTCCTATACGGCCTTCTACGCTCCGGACTTCAAATCAAAAGATATGGGGCTGGACAAGTGGCTGGACGACAAGCGGGTGAAGTTCTCCACCAGCAAAGGGGTAAAGATAACCGCAAAAGATGTGAAAATCACGATGAACCCGGATGCCACTACAACCGTGGTATTTGAGCAGAGATACAAAACCGGCTCCTACAAGGATAGGGGAACCAAACAACTTATTTTGGCCAAGCGGGATGGGCGGTGGCGTATAACCTCGGAAGAGTGGAGCCTGCTACAATAACCCAGTAGAATCGAGAGACTATGAAGGAGCACCTTTCGCGCTGGGCTTTCGTAGTTCGAATGCGGGCCGCCGTGGCTTATTCGAACTTCACCGTCGAAAGGGCTTTCACCCAAAGAGCGGAACCACGGCCCCTTCCAATTCCACAGCCCACCCTGCTAATGCTTGGGTTGGCGCTTCTGGTAGTAGCGGGCATTGGAACGCTGTCCTACACCGGGAAAGTCTCGTGGCCTACGATATCCGCCATCGGCAAGGCAAATAAAGAAACCGCGCCTGCCATCGTACATCGCCCCGCCATTCCACCAACCGCCATCCCGCCCGACAACCAAAGGGAGGAGGCCTCACTGCCCGCGCCAACACCACAGGCTCCGGAAATCCAATACGCGCTGGCTGTGGATAAATCCAGGAGGATGCTGATGGTGCTGAAAGATGAAGGCAACTTCTACCAGGTAATCAGGAAATATGACATATCATTGGGGAGCATTATCGGCACAAAGGAAAAGGCGGGAGATATGAGGACCCCTGTAGGCTATTACCGGATAATCGAAATAAAAGACGGGAGTACCCTCCCCGCATACTATGGCCCGCGCGCTTTCGTTACAGACTACCCGAACCGGTTTGACCAGGCAAACGGGCGCACCGGAGGGGGCATATGGTTGCACGGTAGCGGACAGGGAGCAAGAACCCGCAACACGCACGGATGTGTGGTGCTGGACGACGACAACGTAAAAAAACTGGATGCTTGGGTAGGCATAAACACCCCGGTGGCAATCTTCCCTGAAAATTTCCGCCTTCCCATGAACGATGGGAAAGTGGACAAACGGTTTTTCTCACCGGCATTTTTCTACGGAGAAGCCGGGCATATGGCAAGTAGCTAAAAACGCCGCTTCCTTTTATCCTCGATTCCGAAGTTAAAATTACTTTCCCCTCCTCTTCTAGCCGCCACGCACAGCAAAGCCCAGGATATAGGGGCGCGCCAGCGCTTCGCTACTTTTGTTCCGGTATCTGGAATGTGGCGTTGTTAAAATCCTTCCAGGCCCCTATCACGATACCCACGAGCGGAGAGGCGTTTTGCCGCAAGTCCACCGTGCGTAACTTATCCGCCGGATTAAGCGGGACGAGGGATAGCGTATGCCCCTTCCTTCTCACCATCTTCACGGTTATGCCGCCATCCGCCCATACCGCGTACATCTTGCGTTCGTTTATTTGCGCCCTGTCCGTATCGCGATCAATGACCACGATATCTCCGTTGGCGAGGTAAGGCCACATGGAATCGCCCGATACGCGACACGCCACCATATTGCGCCGCGAGCCTGCCACTTTTTTTACCGGGCGCGTGTGCAACACCACCCACTCTATGACATTCTCCATCGGGACTATAGGCTCGCCCGCCGCTATCTTCCCCTCTATTAGCGGCACAGTCATATATTCATCTTCCGGAAGGTTTTGCGGCGGCAACGGGTAAAGCCCCGATTGCGTATCCGCCCCGGTCAAAATCCACGAAAGCGGCCTGCCGGAAACTTTGCTTATCTCCATCATGATTCCGGGGGATGGAAGCATCCCCTCCTCGTACCGTTTTACCGTGGTGTGGGCAACGCCCAAAAGCTTGCCAAAGGCGGAAAGCGTCATGCTCCCCCTAGCCTCGCGCAACCTTTTCCCAACCCCCTTCTTATCCACCTTCCCCGCGCCGATGGCAAGTGCGGACTTTTTGCCTGTGCTCATACGCACATTGTAGCCACACTACGCCGGGCGGCGCAACTGCGGGAAAGGAAAATGGGGCGCGGTTAAAGTAGTTTTGTCAGGACGCGTATCATATCGGCGGCATCTCGCTCGCCCATCGACAAAGATACCGGCAACAGCACAAGCCGCTTCCCGCCGAGACCATCGGTCCTCCAGCCTTCCGGGGCGTGGCGGCATTCCACCCGCTCGGCTAATGCGGAGGCGACGAATTTTTTCGCATCGCCGGGAGATTTGAATATTATGCCGAACCGACCGGCGGGATAACCCTCGGCAACGGCATTGCCATTCGTAGCAATTTGCAGCCTCTTGGAGAATTCGGCCAGCCGACATCCTCCGTCTGCAAGGCTATCAAACGCATCGCCCACAGTGCGGCCCGCCAACGGCGATTCCAGCCAATCGCCCATCCTGTGCTCCACGGTTTTTTTCATGGCGGCGGCCAGCTTTTTTCCTGCCACGGCTATCCGTACGGCGGGGGAAGAGGCAACGCCGGGGATGACGTCGCTTTTCCATAAGACCGCGTCCGCCTTCAATACGCAGGCAACGCCTGTTACTGCCACTGTAAGCGCTTTCCCTGCCGCCCTGACAGCCGCATTACCATCGAACTCCGATAGGAAAACCATTTTTGTCCGCTTGGATATTTTCCCCTTTATCGATTCCACCGAAAGCGCGAAAGAATCCGGCGACATCTCCACCGCTACGGTTTTGATGCCGTATTTTTTCAGCCGGGCACTAAGCCACGCGTCGCACGCCGCACCCACCAACACCTCATCGCCTTTTTTTATTTCTGCGGAACGTAGCAAAAGGTCGAACCCCTCCCCCGCCCGCACGAAATCGAACCGCGCCACACCCCGCGTTTTCGCCTTTTTGCCGCCAGCCTTTTGGAGTCCGGCAAGCGGCGGTTCCGGGAAAGCCAGCATCGTGCGGCGCACTGGCTCACCGCCGTGTATGGCTGGCCTGTCCGCATATTCTTTCATCCGTTTGATGTTGAAAAAATCTCCGGTGTTGTAATCAAGACCAGGCAACTTGCGGATGTAAGCGGCCACTTCGCGTATCCCTGTGGCTATATCCGCCTGCGGCCTGAATCCTAGCACGTCGCGCACCTTGTCGAAATCTACCCTGTAATCGCGCCGGTCGGCGTCTTCCGGAGCTACCTCTATTTCCACGTTCCCTATCTCGCGCCGCACACGGACGGCAAGGTCGGCTATCTGGAAGTTGTTCTCGTTCGAACCAACGTTAAAAACACCGCAGTGTACCGTCTCGCGTGGCGCTTCCAGAGCCAACCGGAAAACGTTTGCGGCGTCGCGCACATGCAAAAACGGTCGCCACTGTTTTCCGCCGCCCAACACGAAAATCTTGCCGCGCGTAATGGCATGCAACGTCATCTGGTTTATGGCAAGGTCAAACCGCATGCGCGGCGAAAGGCCAAAAATGGTGGCCTGCCGCAGAGTCACTGGCGAGAAATCGCCATCGCCCATTTTCATCAGCTCCGCCTCGCTTTGGGCTTTCAGGCGGGCGTACAGGGAAACTGGGTTCACTGGCGAGCCTTCCGTAAGCACAACGCCACCGCCAAAGCCATACACCGAACACGATGACGCGAACACGAAGCGGGAAGAACCGGCGCGTTTGGCGGCCTGTGCAAGCCGTACCGTGGCATCGTGGTTCACCTCCACGCTCCATTGCTGGTCCAAGTCGCACGACGGGTCGTTGGAGAGCGAGGCAAGATGCACCACCGCCATCCCCTCCTCCACAAGCGATGCGACTTTGCGGGTATCCCTCACGTCGCCCTTTACGACCTTCAGGCGCGGGTCTTTTTTTATCCCGCTTATCGAATCGGAGCCGAAAAAGAACTTGTCAAACAGCACGACCCTGTACCCACGGTCGAGCAATAGCTGGCAAAGTACGCTCCCTATGTATCCCGCGCCGCCTGTTACAAGGACGCTTTTTATTTTCATTCCAGGTTTTTCCATATGTTAAGCATTAATCGGAACATAGCCGCCTTTCTTGAGCGAACTTGCGGCATCGGCATACCCCCAAAAAACCTATTCCGGTTTCTTTTTATGGAAGAGGTTCAGGCTTCCCGTGCGATACCCCTCTAGGTCCAGCGTTACATAGTCGAAGCCTAGCTCCTTTATCCGCGCTACCAATTGCCCCATCTCCGCGCTGGCCGCGAAGCGTTGCATATCGCCTTTCCCCAGCTCTATTCGCGCTATGCCGTCATGGTCGCGCACGCGCAGGTGCAAAAATCCGGCCTGTTTGAGTATCGCCTCCGCTTTTTCTACTCGCGTAAGTTTTTCGGCTGTTATTTTTGTGCCGTAGGGAAAACGCGATGCCAGGCAAGCGGCTGCCGG
>JAHFEI010000395.1 GCA_023248615.1 Nitrospinales bacterium
AGGACGGTATGAAAAGCGGCAGCCCCAAGCAGATGTTTCTTGAGCAGTTTGCCCGCATAGGAAAAGCGATCTCCAGCGCCACGCGCATCGAAATGCTGGAGTTCCTCGCCCAGGGCGAAAAGAACGTTGAAACCCTCGCGGCGATGTGCAAATCCACCGTGGCCAACACCTCACAACACCTGCAACAGCTCCGTCAGGTGGGCCTCGTCTACTCCCGAAAGGAGGGGCAACGGGTTTACTACCGCCTTTCAGATGAAACGGCGGTCGATCTTATGACGCTTGTCCGGAAGATCGCCGAACGCAACATCGCTGAAGTCGAACAGCTGATAAACCTGTACCTTAAATCAAAAGACAGCTTTGAACCGGTTCCGGCGGAAGAACTCCTCGAACGGGTGAAAGCCGGAACCGTCGTTATATGGGATGTGCGGCCGCCGGAAGAATACTCCACGGGACACGTTCCCGGCGCCCACAGCGTGCCGTTCAAGGAACTTGAAAAACACCTCCATCAACTGGATTTAAGGAAGGAGGTAATCGCCTACTGCCGGGGACCGTACTGCCTGTTGGCGTACGACGCGGTGGCAAAGCTTCGCGAAAAGAACTTCAAAGCCCGCCGGATGGAAGACGGATTTCCGGAATGGAAACGCCGGGGGTTTCCGGTGGAGAAGGGGCAGAAGAAGTAATCCTGCCCGCCGCCCCACCTCCACGGGCGTGCATTCATGCGTGGCCGCGGGCATGGCCGCTCCCCCGCTTCATGATGAAATTGTTTTGAGGTTTTCCGCCGGTTTAGTAGAATTTCAATCCGGAAGAATGGACAAAGCGAGGCGGGCCGAAGGAACATGAAACAACGATTACGCAAATTGAACGATCAGAGAAAAACCGCGAAAAAGCACATGGAAGGCAGGCTCTCACGGCGCCTGATGGTGTTTTTTATGATTACGTTCGTCCTTTCAATCATTGTCTTTTACGATATTTTTGAAGGACAGATAAGCACCCTGCTGGCGGCCGGCGGTTTTGCGTTTGGTGTCGCCGCCGGGCTTCTCGCGGGAAGAATGTTTGTAATCTTTTGGCATCCCGAAACCGAAAAGGTTGTTTCCCGCCTGGATGCAATTGGAGTCGTCATTTTAGTTTTGTACATCCTGCTTGAAGTCGGCAGAAAATGGGTTTTCGGCCATTGGCTCCATGGCGCGGAATTAAATGCGTTTGGCCTCTCGATATTAACCGGGTTGTTGCTGGGCCGGTTGCTCTCGATGGCGGTAAAGATCAAGAAAATCCTGGTGGCGGAAAATAAAATCCTCGTTTCGTAGCCCGCAAATTGCCAAAATATGGATCTTTCCCGTTATTCATGAGAGTCTAAACAATCATATCTTGCCCTTCGTTCCAAAAAAACAAACAAAGCGTCATCGCAGCATTTAAATACATTCTTTACAATTTATTTATCCCCCACTTCCTTTTATTTACGCCATTTTTATTTTCCTTTCGCTACCCTTAAGGCATGATTCAAAAAAGGAGAATAAACGATGTGGCTGGCACTAGGTCTTATTGTAGTAGCAATCTTTCTTTACCTCGTTTTCACGATGTTTAATCCGGAAAGATTTTAATGGGGACAGATATGAATATGTACGATGTTTTGCAGATTCTCATTCCTCTCGGCGTTCTTGTCGTCGCCACGCCGCTGTTGGGTGGATATATGGCGCGGGTATTTAAGGGAGAGAAACATATCCTTACCACTCTACTGCGGTCGGTGGAGCGCCTTGCCTACCGCGTATTCGGCATCGATGAAAATGCGGAGATGGGCTGGAAGGATTATATGTGGGCTTTGCTCCTTTTTAACCTTATCGGCTTCCTCGTGGTATTGGGCCTCCAAATGCTGCAAAGCCGTTTGCCGCTCAATCCGCAAAACCTGCCGGATGTTTCCTGGCATTCCGCATTCAATACCGCCGTCAGTTTCATTACGAACACCAACTGGCAGGGGTATTCAGGCGAAACCACGATGAGTTATCTCACCCAGATGCTCGGCCTCTGTGTGCAGAATTTCCTTAGCGCGGCGACCGGCCTTGCCGTTTTGCTTGGGCTT
>JAHFEI010000396.1 GCA_023248615.1 Nitrospinales bacterium
TTCCACACGACACTATTCCAGCAAAATATCCGTCACGTACTAACGATTGGGAGGCTCAGGGGTCAGGTCTTGCTTTATAGCATTTAGGGAAATGCCACTCCTACCGTCTGACTGAACGGCGTATATACCCAAGCCTTCAACCGCCGTCATTCGCGCGTGGGGCATCTTTTCCAAGGCCGCTTTAAGGCCATCATCGTTGAAAAAGACGCACACCTGTTAACGCTTTGCCGGTATGTGGCGCTCAATCCGGTCCGCACAAAAATCGTCAAACACCCCGCGCAATGGGGGTGGAGCGGACACCGAGCCACTATCGGCGTTTCGCAAAAACCCGATTGGCTTTGTACTGACTGGATTTTGTCGCAATTCGGTTCGCAGAGAAAACGGGCTATTAAGGCATATGCCGGATTCGTGCGGGAAGGGGCCAAGATTTCCACCACGCCGTGGGAAGAGATGACGCAGCAGATCGTTTTGGGGAGTGAACACTTCATCCAAAAGGTCTTGGGCAAGGTTTCCAAGGACGCCAGCCTGTCGGAAATCCCGAAAGCCCAGCGCCTTCCTCCACCAAAGCCGCTGGCTGATATTTTACTGGAAGCGGGAGACAAGAAGAAAGCAATCGTCGCGGCATACCAAACAGGGAACTATTCACAAAAAGAGATCGCGAACTTTTTGGGTCTGCACTATTGCACCGTAAGCCGGGAGATAGGGAAGCGGAAACTTTAGAATCCCCAAAATGCTACAAAGCAAGACCTGACCCCAATTTGCTTTAACATGATAAATTGGAATATACTGTTTTCCGGTTTCATGAGAGTTTATATTCGTTTACTTTTATAATGAGAGGTACAGATATGAAGGTTTTGGGCATGAAAATTTTAGGGGTGGATAAAAACTGCCGCGCTCTAACTAACATAACCCTCGCATTATTTCTTGTTTCTTCTTTGATGTTCGCCGCTTGCGGCAGCAGCAGCGGCAGTTCTTCGTCCGCCTCATCGCTCGTTGGCACATGGAAGTTGCAGAGCAATAAAGATAACGCAACCGCCACCGCCCAGGATTTGTCGGCGAGCAATATAACTTTGACGTTTGCCGCCAATGGCAACGCGACATTGAATATGCCTGCCGGCGCACGCGGTACCGGAACTTCCGCATGCTCTGAAAGCGGCTCGTATTCGGCTACCGCAACCTCTACGACCTTTAATCCGACGGCGGACACATGCCATACGCCTTCCGAAGCCGGAACTGCCAAGACCAGCAGCTACACCATATCGGGCACTACCTTGACCATGAACAATTCGGATGGTTCTATCGGTACCTGGTCGTCAACCACAATGGCTTCCCCGGTTGCCGGCATATAGCTGGAACATAAAATCTTCCGGGAAGCGGGCGTGGTTGCGCTTAACCGCTTGAAGTCGGAATCCGGGGTTAATGGCCGTATCCTTTGAAATGTCCGCACCTACCCATCCGCCAGCTTCTTTTCCAAAAACTCGCGGCAGCGGGTCAGGCCGTGTTGGTACGCCTCCGGCGAGTACGACCTGGCGTAAAACCCCAGCACTTTTTTGAAACCCCAAAACGGGATGTCCTTGAACACCTTCCAGGTATCGTCCGAAAAAAGGTCTTTCACCGCCAACACCGCCTCGCGGTGCCAGCGGACGAATTCCGGATGATTGGGGGAAAGCGCCGTCAGCCCCTCGATGCGGGCCAGCAGCGCCCCGATAACTTCGCGCGAGGGTTTTTCGGTCATTGCCTGTTTTGGACCCCGCGGGAACCGTTCACATTACGAAATGATGGCGTCCGCTTCAATCTCGACCAGCATGGCGGGATCGATGAGCGCCTTCACCACGACCAGCGTGGTGGCGGGGCGGATTGCCGAAAAAATCTCGCCGTGCGCTTTTGCGGCCAGTTCCCAGTCCTCGGCGTTTTTCAGGTAGATGCGGGTGCGCACCACGTCCTTGAACGAGGCCCCCGCCTCCTTCAGCGCCCCTTCGATGATCTGGAGCGACCGCACCGATTGCGTGTAGGCATCCCCTCCCAGCTTGCCGTTGGCCGAAACGCCGGCGGTGCCGGAGACGGCGACGTGATT
>JAHFEI010000397.1 GCA_023248615.1 Nitrospinales bacterium
GCAAGGCGGGTGAAGACGTAACTGAGAATATAAAAACCATCCCCTCAATCCCGCACCGGATTAAGTTCCCGCACGGATGGAAACGGGCGGAGATACGCGGCGAGATTTTCATGGGCCGCTCCGATTTCGGGGCGTTGAACGCGGAGCGGGTAAAACAAGGCGAAGCGGAGTTTGCCAACCCCCGCAACGCGGCGGCGGGGAGTGTGCGCCTTTTGGACGCCGGTGTGACCAAAAGCCGCAACCTGCGTTTTTACTGCTACGCGCTGTATGTTTTTAATGGAGCTGGCGAGCAGGTGCGCGAGAAAACAGTGCAAACGCAGTTCGATATGATGGGCAAGCTCATCGGGCTGGGGATGCCGGTACACGACGGGTTCAAAAACCATCGCGGCATCGGCTCCGTGCTGGAAGAAATAGTATCGTTCGCGCAAAAACGCCATTCGCTGGGGTTCGATACGGATGGCATGGTGGTAAAGGTGAACAGTTTTGCCGACCAGCGCGAGCTTGGCACAACCTCCAAATTTCCACGCTGGGCCATAGCCTACAAATACGCGGCGGAACAGGCACAAACGACAATACTGGAAATCAACGTGCAGGTGGGGCGCACCGGCACGCTTACCCCGGTGGCGAACCTCCAGCCGGTTTCCCTGTCTGGCAGTACCATCTCCCGCGCCACACTCCACAACGAAGACGAAATAAAACGCAAGGATATCCGTGTGGGCGATACCGTGATTATAGAAAAGGGGGGCGACATAATCCCGAAGGTTGTCCGTGTAATTACGGAGTGCCGCAAACATGGTAGCACGCCTTTTGCCATGCCGCTGGAATGCCCATCGTGTGGACAGCGGGCGGTGCGAGAAGAGGGGGAGGCGGCCTGGCGGTGCCCAAACCGCGCCTGCCCGGCGCAGAGGCTGGAATCTTTCATCCATTTTGCCGCACGTGACGCCATGGACATAGATGGGCTTGGGCCATCCACCATCGAGCAGATAATGGAAAACGGGCTGTTGCACGACCTTGGCGACCTTTTCCGCCTGGACTATGAGAAGGTGGCGCAACTGGAGAAGATGGGCGAAAAATCCGCCGCCAACCTGAAAAGCTCCATCGAACAAGCCAAGGGGCGCGGGTTGCAACGGCTGTTGCTGGGGCTGGGCATCCGCCATGTGGGGGAACGGGCGGCGCTTCTGCTTTCCCGCCGATACGCATCTATTGACGCCCTTATGCAGGCGGGAGAAGAGGAACTTGCCTCTATATTTGAAATAGGCCCGAAGGCGGCGCAAAGCATAGTCGCATTTTTCGCGGATGGGCAAAATCGGCAGTTGATAACGAAATTACAAAACCTTGGCGTGAGCACACAGGGAGAGCCGGAACGGTTGGACAGGCAAACGCTGGCCGGAAAAACATTCGTCATCACTGGCACGCTGGATGGGATGAGCCGTGGCGAGGCGAAAGAACTTATCACCCGCGCCGGGGGAAAAGTGGCTGGCGCCGTATCGAAAAAAACCGATTACCTGCTCGCCGGGGAAGAGGCCGGAAGCAAGCTGGACAAGGCGGTGGAACTGGGAGTGAAAGTAATTTCCAAAGCCGAATTCATAGAACTGCTGAAGGGGTAGGCCAAGGCGGACTTTGGCTTGCAGGTTATTTATGCACACTAACACAAAATGCTCTGGTGTGGTGTGTCCAAAATTATCGTGCCATCTAAAACATTTTGCTATAGCTCTTTCCATTAGAATATTTGCTTTCCAAACCCGATGCCCGTGAAGACGTAATAGCTGAGAATAGGAAGTGGAATCTCTCTAGTGCACTGAAGCAGAAAGTGTCCTAAACTTAGTTGAAATTAAGGTATGACCTCACCTGCTAGAATGTAGATACTAACCAAACATTAAAGCAAAGTAGGGCAGTCGCGTTACTAGTTATCGCCAACACTGCCGCCCGAAAAGCTGTCGCATTACCCTCGATTCCGAAGTTAAAATTACTTTCCCCTCCTTCGCAAGGAGGGGATGAAGGGGAGGTTCCTCAACCCCACCTGCGCCTCCCCTTTCAAGGGGAGGAAATTAATTTTGATATCAGCCC
>JAHFEI010000398.1 GCA_023248615.1 Nitrospinales bacterium
GAAAAAGAAATAAACGCCCATAATGGCGGTAATAATGGGAAAAAGAATCTGATAAAGATAACCGCCAATATTAGGATCCACATAAGCTTCGGCCCATAACGGCGTGATCAGGTCAGCCGCCAAAAAGCTGATAAAAAGGATGAAAGCCGCTTTTCTCATTTATTTCCTCAATATCTTTTCTAAACATTGATTCTTTTATCCTATATCGGCTCCCTCCGTCAAAAAGTTAAGGGCTTCAGGGCGGTGTCCACCGTCCTACTGGGATGGCAATTTGTGTTTCGCGATAAAGTTATTTATCTCGTCCAGCAGCTCCTTGCCGGTATCCGGTGACCCGTCCAATAAATTCAGATTCTCGGACGGATCAGCGGCGATAGAAAAAAGCTGGTCTTTTTTCATCATTTCCCTAACCTTCCCGTAGTAATGGATGTATTTGGCATCCCCCGCCAATACACAGATGCTGCCGTCCCGGAATGGCTTGAACTTTGAATCTCCATACTGGTACATGCTGAAAACAGGGTGGCGGCCAATATCCCCCCCCTTCAGAAACGGGCGCAGAGAGACGCCGTCCATATAGCTGGATTTCCCGGTGCCAGCCAGGTCCAGCGCCGTAGCGGCGATATCCACCTGCGAAACCGGCTGCGCCACCCGTTTACCAGCCGTTCGTCCCGGCTCATGAAGAAGCAGCGGGATATGCACTTCAGGCCGGTACAAAGAGTTCCCGCCGTGGCCCAGAAAGCCCTTTTCAAACATCTCGCCATGATCGGCGGTCACAATAAATATGGAATCATTGAAAACCCCCATTTCCTTTAGGGAGGCAACAAATCCGCCTAACTCCATATCCGTCTCGTGAATATACTCGTCGTAACGAAGCCGCAGTTTTTTAACATCCCCGTAGTCATTATCGGGATAGGTGATGCTGCGGTACACCTTACGTTGCTCGTCCAATTCATCCAGCTCATCCCCCACAAGAAACAGCCTGCGGTGACTAACAGAGGGCAAATAAGGCCAGTGCGGCTGAAAGAGATGGAGGCGAAGATAGAACGGCTCCTTATGTTCCTTGATGAATTTGAGCCCTTCTTCAAATACCACCTGTTCCGAGACTTGTGGCTCCAGGTGCCACCAAAATTCTTTCACCGAAGCAAGAACTTCCGCCAAGCGGACGGAAATCGTGCAGATGTTTTCCTCCCAAATATGGTAAAACCACCAGTGAGAGTTATACCCTCCCCTTGCCAGGAAGGGATAGGACTCATAAAATAGTTTTTCAAAATAGCCGGTGATTATTCCTCTTCCCTTCCACGGTGTCGAAAGGTGGTTGAAATGCCGATCCACGCCGATATCATAGGGGCTGGCAAGAATATTCCCCGATATCGATGCGGTGGCGTACCCCAGCTTTTTTAGTTCCGCCGACAATGCATCGTTACGCTGTATTTTATCGAGCATGCCGTGCTGATGCATAATACCGCTGGTAGCGGGATATTTTCCCAATTCAATACAAGCCGTCCCGGGCTTTGTTAAATTCGAACAGGATAAAGCCTGATCAAAAACGACGCTTTCCTTCGCAAGGGTTTCCATAAAGGGAGTGGTCTGAAGCGGATAGCCGTACAAATGGAGGTCTTCGGCGGTCATCGCGTCAAAAGAGATCAAAATAACGTTTGGCCCCTTCCCGCCGGCTTTTACCATTGGAGGCAAAGGTGCGGAAATATTACGCCAAATGACAAAACAGGCGCCAACCCCCGCCATGAACAAAATGACGGTAAAGGCTTTTTCCGCAAACCCCCGTAATGGCGTAAACAGCCGTTGCCGAAGCGCCGGGACGAATAGCGTCATTAACACAACCACGGCGGTGAGAACGCCCAGCACAAGGCGAATTTTTAAAACCTCCGGCATTTGGATGATTTCCGTAGCCCAAAGATATGCGCCTCGAAAAAAGGAAAATACAATCAAAGCAAAAAGGAGGGTGCTGCCCACGGCGTGGGTAATTGTCTCCGTCCGTTCCTTGCGTGCAAAGGGAAAAAGTACGATGACGGTCAATAGGCCGATGATCCCCCCCAGAAAAACGCCAAAATA
>JAHFEI010000087.1:0-4901 GCA_023248615.1 Nitrospinales bacterium
TACCACATCTACATGCTTTAGCATCTCGCGGAAATCTTGGTAATAGGCGACCTTGTATTTTTCGGCAACTGCCGTGCCCCGTTCGGCGCTGACATCGGCGATGCCGACCAGTTCCACTTCCGGCATTTCGGAGTAAACGTTCACATGGAACTGCCCCATACGCCCGGCGCCGATTACGCCTACGCGCGTTTTTTGTGTTGGTTCATTTTTCTGCATACCGACCAGATTATAGCATTGAAATAGCCCCGCTTACAGCATGGAGTGTTTACTTGGAGTGTTTACTTCTCAAAGCCTCAACTTACGGAATCCATGGCGCATTGATACGGGACGATGTATTCCGACAGGAGGAAATGGCTGTTCCGCTTCCCACGCTATTTTTCGGTGGTCGTTTCCGGTTTTTACACCACGGTACATTTCCACCCGGACTAAGGCCACCCACAGTTACATGGGCGACACCCCGACTTTCACTTATTGACATCTGCATAAATAATGCAATAAGCGAGAAAGCATGTCTTTCCCGCCCCGTGTCCAGCACGGGGTAAACTCCAGCGGGGATCCAGACACTGGATGCCCGTTTGCACGGGCATGACAGTTTGGGGTATCGATTGCGTTGTTGCATTATTAATGTTGGCCTCAATAATAAGCAATTGTGTCGGCTGTATTGTTTGGGATGTCCTCTTTCAGAACACCAAATTGACAGGAACTATTTTTCGGGACACTCCTGCTAAAAGCGCATCCTTTCAATTCAATGGGTTGCTTCGCGGCATGATAGATGCTCTGTATTATTGCAAGTAGGATAGACGACACCCATTTAATTTGGCATCGTGGAGAAGAATATGTTGTTTGCGAAATACGGAAAGTTGCTTCTGGTAGTAGCGGTTTCCACCGCATTGCTTTCTGGTTGCGGCTCCGGTGGCGGCTCCACCAGCAGTAGTAGCGAGCGCTCTGACGGAGGCGGGGATTCAACCAGCAGAGGCGGGGATTCAACCAGCACCAGTTCAGGAAGTTCAGGAAGTACTGATTCCACAACCACGACATCTGGTGGCGGCACCAACAGCATAACCGTGACCGTAGGCACAGGCACCGCCCCGGCTTACAGTTGGACTGGTGGAAGCGTAAAAGAAGTCAGCGTAAGTACCGGCACAGGCACTTTGAAAGCGTGGGCCATTTCCTGCACCGCTGGCACCGACTGCATCGCCTCGGCCACGCACGGCGTTACCCCCACCGGGACTACAGCGTCCGGCACCACAACAGTATTGACGACCGGTACCTCCTATACGGTAACCGTTACCAGAAGCACCGGCGCAACAGGAACCAAGACCTTTACTCCCTAATAGTTACACCTCATCCTCGTCCGGGGTCGGCGACCCAAACCCGCTGGCTCCGGACACCCCTTTTAAAACCCCGCCCAATATGGCGATACGGCGTGTGCAGTTTTATACCCCGGTCAATCCCCGTGTGGTGGAGTTTACGAAATCCAATATTTTCTTCATCTCCCCGCTGTCATCCGGCATCTCCGCCAGTTTTAGCCTGGAGCTTTTCAGGCTCAGCCCGGATTTGAAGAGTATCTTGAAAGCCTCTTTTATATTGGCCCTGGCTTTATCGCTAAAGCCTTTGCGCTTCAGCCCCACAGCGTTTGTGCTACGCATGTCGGCAGGGCTTCCCTCCGCCAGCATAAAGGGAGCAACATCTTGCACTATCCTCGCCATGCCGCCCACCATAGCCATCTCTCCTATGCGCACGAACTGGTGTACCCCAGCCTGCCCACCGATGATGGCGAAATCATGCACCGTCACGGAGCCGGAAAGGCCCGCGTATGTGGTGATAATGGTGTTGTTGCCTATTAAGCAGTCGTGTCCTATATGGGTATTGGACATTATGAAATTGCCATCGCCCAAGGCTGTCTCGCCATTTTCATTCCTGCTCCGGTGGATGGTCACCAGTTCGCGGATATCGTTATTTTTCCCTATTCGCACCAAAGACGGGACGTCGCTCCAGCGCAACATCTGCGGGTCGCCACCGATAAGGGTCTGTGCGCCTATTTTTGTCCCTTCCCCCACCCTCGCGTGATCAAGCCACACGTGGGAACCGATAATGCACCTGGCTCCTATTTCCACATCCGCGTTGATGATGGAGAACGGCCCCACCTGTACGCCAGGGCCGATTTTCGCGTCCTTGTGGATTATCGCGGTAGGATGGATGCTCATTCGCCCTCTACGCTCAACATCGCGGTAATATCGGCCTTGCACGCCAGCTCTGTCCCAACGCTGGCTGTGCCGCTTAGCCACCAGATGCGGGAGCGGGTGCGAATAACCTTCAGTTCCAGTGTAAGCACATCACCCGGCACGACAGGACGCTTAAAACGCGCGTCATCTATGCCCGCAAAGAGAGGTATTTTTTTGCCGGGAATATCCTTGGCGCTTTTTATTGCCAGGTACGCGGCGGCCTGCGCCATCGCCTCTATGATAAGCACCCCCGGCATTATCGGTTGCCCGGGGAAATGCCCCTGAAAGAACGGCTCGTTGAAGGTGACGTTTTTAACGGCCTTTATCGACTTGTTCTCCTCCATCTCCAGCACCGCATCCAAAAGCAGGAACGGGTAGCGGTGAGGTAGCGTGGCGAGTATATCTTTCATGTCCATGTTATCGGTTCTCCATTTCTCGGATTATTATAAGGTCGGCGTTCAGGGCCTCTCCCCCTTTTCCAGTTTTGACAGCCGTTTCAGCGTCTCCGGCCCGCGGGCGAAGGCGGCCATCTCCTTGCGCCATTGCGATACCTGGTGGGCTGGCATGCCGCTGTAGACCCCCGGCTTGTCAAGATCGCCCGTTACGCCGCTTTTGGCGGCTATTATTACGTTATCCGTTATGCTCACGTGGTCGGCCACCCCCACCTGCCCGCCCAAAATGCAGTTCGCGCCAATGCGCACAGAGCCGCTAATGCCACAGCTTCCGGCAATCACCGTGTTTTGCCCTATAGTGCAGTTGTGCCCTATCTGCACGAGGTTATCTATCTTTACGCCGTTGCCGATTACGGTTTCATCCAGCGCCGCGCGGTCTATGCAACTGTTCGCGCCTATCTCCACACCGTCTCCTATGCGCACGATGCCGATATGCCGAACTTTCACACGCCCCCGGTTGCCATCGACGACGTATTTAAAGCCGTCGCCACCAATCACGCATCCCGCGTGGAGTATTGTCCGGTTGCCTATAATCGTGCCGGGATAAACTACGGCGTTCGGATAGATTATGCAGTCGCTTCCTATCGTCACATCTTCGCCGATGGAAACGGAAGGGTGGATGACGGTGTTGGCGCCCACAACGCTTTTTGCGCCTATGCTTGCCGCCGCGCCCAGATGGCATCCCGCGCCTATGGTGGCGGAGCTGTGTACGGATGCCGAAGGATGCGTTCCCGCCCCAGCTTCGCGCGGGGGATGGAGGATATCCAGCGCCTTGGCAAAAACGAGCGCCGGATTTTTTACCACTATCGATGGGAGATGCGAGTGGATATCCGGCGGTACGATTACAGCCGATGCCTTGCACTCCTGCAGGGAGGGAAGGTATTTGGGATGCTCGATAAATACTATGGCTCCCTTTTGGGCCTTTGACAGCGATGCGCAACAGGTGACTTCGGCATCCCCGTCTCCGACAATGGAGCCGCCGAGCAGGATGGATAGCGCATGCAGTTTCATGTGGATACTCTAAAAGCTACACCGCCCAAACGCAAGCATGGTTTAAACGGCGAGGCGGTATTTCCCGGCGATTCCGTCCGGCGCAAAGCGCAGGACAGGCTCCGCCGGGATGAAAAACGAGGTTACTTTTCTTTTTCCCCTGTGTCCGCAGGCTTTGGCGGAGGGACAAATCCGGCCCGGATTTCGGTATGCCGTATCTGGCCACCCAGGTTCGCGGCATAGCCGATAACAAGCGTGGCAACCACACAAACGGCGACTAGGCCGTTCATCAGCTTTGGGTTAAGCTCCCCGCTCTTGCGGTACGAAACCAGCGCGGCAATAGAAAGCAGGCCAGCCAACTCTGTAAGCGCCAGCGCCAACATGCCGGCATCTTCGTGGGTCTCTATCATCGCCTTTTTTATGTCGGGCATATGCTCCACCAGTTCCTCGGCGGACTCGCCCGTAAAATAAGCGGCAAGCGCAACTACAGCCACGGCTATGACCATGTACAAGCTGGCAAGTTTTACCTCGGCGCTGTTTTTTACCAGGCCTATCCCCAGCAATGCCAAACAAAATACAAGCCCAACAACTGGAAAATGGTTGAGTACGAGATGTAAATGGCCCATATGAATCTCCCTTCAAATGCTCACGGTTTAATGAAGATAACAGGAAAGTATTTTGATCCTGATCTTAACCCTCCCAGCACCCCCATTCTAACATGGTCGCCGGGAAGTTGCCGCGAAAAGGCTAGGCCGGTGGCGCTAGTCGGTTCCGTTCATGGTGCACATTCGGAACCAATAAAAACAGCCACCGGCCAATTATTATCTTTTGCTAAGGGAAGGTCCCACAACAGCCATCGTAACTAAAGCGGTGAATGCTATGGAAAACGCTACGAAAATCCAAAACTCTATACCCATATCATTTCTCCTTTTATAAGTGCTTGTTAGTTTCATCTCTTTTCAGCTTTTTAATTTTTTCTTATCACAGGTATATAGCATGTTGCATGCCAATAAATAAGTGTCTGTTAATTCAAATTGTTAGGTATCTTCAGATGTGTGCTATATGCTAAATATGAGGTAATATAGCCTCATATGAGCATCATTGAGAGGTATAATTACCTCAATATGGCATGCTGTGAGGCATTAAAGCCTGCAATAGCAGATAACTCATTGATACAAAATGAGTAATGTGCTGTACCTGTATTCTCCGGTGGAGTGGGGGTGGGGTAAATGAG
>JAHFEI010000087.1:4911-7688 GCA_023248615.1 Nitrospinales bacterium
TAGCAGTTCCATTTTATTTATATATTTACGAAAAAGTGGGGACTGGATAAAATAGTCCCGTTTGGGTTCGCACTATTACCAAGACCACGTATAGGTAGGATAGTGGTTGGCGCTTCACGAAGTTGCAGGAGGTTTTGACATGTGGAAATATTTTAATCGCGGACTCGCACCCGGCCTGATATGTTTTTTCGCCATCTTGGCCTTGCCTTCAGCGGCGCATACATTCACCGCCGAAGAGGAAACCAATATAAGTATTTACCAGCAGAGGAGCAAGGGTGTGGTAAACATTACGACCAGCGTGCTTAGTTACGACGTTTTCCTTAATCCCGTTCCGAAAACAGGCGCTGGCTCCGGTGTGATACTGGACAAAAAAGGCTACATTGCAACTAACCATCACGTCATCGAAGGGGCAAAGCAACTGGAGGTCACGCTTTATGACGGGAGCAAGTGGAAAGCAAAGCTGGTAGGTACCGACCCGGACAACGACCTTGCCGTGATATCCATCGAGGCTCCCCCGGAAAAACTAAACCCAATCCCGCTGGGGGACTCCGCAAACCTTGTGGTAGGGCAAAAGGTGCTCGCCATCGGCAACCCTTTCGGCCTCCAGGGAACTCTCACCATCGGCATTGTAAGTTCGCTTGGAAGAAGCCTTAAAACCGACTCCGGCAGGACTATTGACGGCATAATACAGACGGACGCTTCCATAAATCCCGGCAACTCTGGTGGCCCATTGCTAAGTACGAGCGGGGAATTGGTCGGGATTAATTCAGCCATTTTCACCCCCAGCGGCGGCAGTGTGGGGATAGGTTTTGCCATACCGGCCAGTTCCGTAAAAAACGTAACCCAACAGTTGGTTGATAAGGGATATGTGTCCCACCCGTACCTTGGGGTGCAGTTGCAGGATTTGATACCGGAATATGATGATGTGCTAAAACTCGGCATCAAGAAAGGTGCTATCGTCACATTTGTGACAAAGGACAGCCCCGCCCAAAAAGCAGGTATCGCGGGCGGCAACGCCAAGTTGATGATAGGTAACATGAGCGTGATTGTGGGCGGCGATATCCTGGTGGAAATTGACGGCCAACCGGTAAACGATTCCCAGCGGGCGATGAAAATCATTTCGGAAAAAAAGCCGGGCGAGAAGATAGCGCTTCGCCTGTTCCGGGATAAGGCCTACAGGAACATTGCCGTCGCTCTTGCCGAAAGGCCGCATTAGGAAGCTGTTCTAACGCGGAACCAGTGGCAACGCCGCACGACTAGGGCAAAAGATCGGAGATGCTAAGGCCAATGCCATAGCGCGATGTGCGCCGGTTGTAGTCCAGCAGGCTTTCGCCGTAACCATCCCAGTACTGGAAATATATGCCGATATTGCTGTTAAAGGGCCGATACATAAACTCCGTTTGGAAGCTCCCGTATTCCGCCTTAATCCCTTTCCGCATTTTAACCGCGAGTTGCGCCCTGCCCGTTACGTAGCTGGCCCCCAGCTCGCCATTGCCGTAGTAATCCGCAACGTCTTTGTTGTCCTCGATACCTGCAAGGATAGCCCAGCCTTTCAACGAAACTGTAAAGTCACCCAAGGTCATTTTGGGTTCCCAGTACACCCTGTTCCAGCTTCTGGATGCCTGCCATGGTTTGCCGCTTTTGTCATACTCTTCTCCCCGGCCATTGGACTCATGCTCAACCCCGGCTTGCCCGAGGTGGAGCATCCGCTCCTTGTCAGGCATCCATGCAAAAAAGAATTCCGGATTATAGTTGCTGTCCTTAAACGGCATGGAATCGCCGGTAACGCTCCAAAAGGATTTCTGGGTATAAGCGAAAAAAAGTCCCTCCACCCCCAGGTTTTGCTTAAAGCTGATCTGGAATTTAATGTACTGCCGAAGCCCGTCGTGCGGGTCTTCCGAACCATCCTGGAAAATGGCGTATATCGGTTTGTATTCTTCAAAATTGAATAGGCACGGCCCGCTTTTATCCCTGCAGGGTAAAAATGGTTTGGCCTCATCGGCAAAGGCAGTCCCAACCGGGAATGCCAGGAATAACACAAAAAACAATACCCGGGAAAATTTATGCTCCATTTTCATCCCCACCTGTGAAGTGACCAGCGCCCTTCGGGCAGTCTAGCGGTAGCGCGGGAATTATACCAACAATTTATCCCGCTGTGGAACGGAGCAGGCCTCATCCGGGGCATTCCCGCCAAGAAATGTATGAGGCCCGCCTGGGGTACAGGGGAAAATATCTCCCTACCAGAACCTTTCCACGTGTACCTGCCCCGGCTCTTTTTTCTTATGTTCCTTGAAACCGCCCGAAGCGAGAAGCGCAACCATCTCTTCCACCATTGACGGCGCGCCGCAAAGGAATATATGCGTATCGGCGGGGCTTGGTTCAACCCCCCATACGGCTTTAAGTAGCCCCTTGCGCCAGACATCCTGCACATACCCGGCATTCCCGGCCCATCCTTCCTTTTCCTCGTCCGGGCGGCTTATGGTGGGGATGTAGGAAATGGTTTTGTAGTGGCTGGCCAGCGTGGAAAGCTCCGCGCGATAGCCCAAATCCCATGAATGGCGCGCACCATGGAAAATCGCCATGCGCCGCTCCGGCCTAAGCTTGAACTCTGTCCTTATCATGCTCATGTAGGGCGCAATACCCGTACCCGTGGCAACCATGACGATGTTTGAATCTTGCGGCACCTGCTGAAGCGTGAACATCCCCTTGAACTTTTCCGACAGGTATATCCTCTCCCCTTCCTTCAGGGCGAAGACTCTGGGCGTAAGGGAGCCGGA
>JAHFEI010000399.1 GCA_023248615.1 Nitrospinales bacterium
ATGGATGGTACCCAAGGGATGTTAAGCTCAGAGGAGATAGCGGCTATTATTGCCGCCGTACACCAGCATATAGGGAAAAATCGGTGAGCAAACGCAAGGTATATATCACGGAAGTGGCGCTGAGGGATGCACACCAGTCCATCCTTGCCACCCGAATGCGAACGGAGGATATGCTCCCCATCGCGGAACGGCTTGAAAAAGCTGGCTATTGGTCGGTCGAAATGTGGGGTGGGGCTACCTTCGACTCCTGCATACGGTTCCTGAATGAGGATCCGTGGGAGCGTGTGCGTCTCCTTCGCAAGCTGATGCCAAAGACTAGGTTCCAGATGTTGCTTCGCGGGCAGAACCTGCTGGGGTACCGCCACTACGCCGATGATGTGGTGGAGCGTTTTGTGGAACTTGCGGTTAACGCAGGCATAGACGTTTTCCGCATTTTCGATGCGTTGAACGACCTGCGCAATCTGAAAACAGCGATGGCCGCCGTGAAAAAACATAAAAAACATGTCGAAGGCACCATTTCCTATACCACCAGCCCGGTACACAACGTCAAGATGTTCGTGGATATGGCGGTGGAACTGGAACAGATGGGGTCTGACACTATCTGCATAAAGGATATGGCCGGGCTTTTGGCTCCGGAAGCGGCATACGAGCTGATAACGGAAATAAAGGGCAAGGTAAAGGTGCCGTTGCACCTGCACAGCCACTGCACCAGCGGCTTTGCCAGCATGACTTACCTGCGCGCCATACAGGCGGGGGTGGATATCCTGGATTGCGCCACGTCCTCGCTTTCGCAGGGAACGGCGCACCCGCCAACGGAAACCATAGTGGCGATGCTGAAAGGCACCGACAATGATACCGAACTGGACCTGGATAACCTGATTGCCATAGGGCGTTACTTTGGCGAGGTGCGAAAAAAATATAAGAAGTTTGAAAGCTCTTTCGCTGGCGTAGACCTGAATATCCTGAAGTCGCAAATACCGGGCGGGATGATATCCAACTTGGAAAGCCAGCTTAAACAGCAAAATGCCATCGACAAGCTGGATGAGGTGGTTGCGGAAATCCCCAAGGTGCGCAAAGACCTGGGATACCCTCCGCTGGTTACTCCCACATCGCAGATAGTCGGCATACAGGCGGTGCTAAACGTCGTTACACGCTCGCGCTACAAGGTTATCGCCAACGAGACGCGGGAAATTATCCGGGGGCGCTATGGCAAGCTTCCGGGAACATTGGATGAGGAGCTTAAGCAACGCGTCATGAAAGGGGAAGAGCCTATCACCTGTCGCCCTGCGGACAAGCTGGAGCCGGAGATGGATAAACTTCATGCGCGATTCCCGAATATGAGCGACGAAGACATTATGGTTTATGCGCTTTTCCCGCAGGTCGCGCCGAAATATTTCGAGAACCGGGGCAAGGTGCCGGAAGAGTTTGCCGACTTGCAGGCTCCGGCCAAGCCGCTACCGCCCCCGCCAGCGCCGTCTACCTACCATGTTTCCGTAGAAGGGAAGAGCTTCAATGTGGTGGTGGAAAATGGCTATGGCAATAACGGCGACCCCGTTATAAAAGTTCCCGAGCCGCAATCCGGCAACGGCGGTACTTTTGGCTATTCCTACTGCTGATAAAAATTCCTATTCCCTCTTCCAACGCGCCAAGCGGGTTTGACATCGGAACGCACGGACGTTAGACTTACCAATCTATGACAGCACCGAAAAGCGATTTTATATGGATGGACGGGAAACTTGTCCCGTGGGATCAGGCCAACATCCATGTGCTTACCCACACGTTGCACTATGGCACCGGTGTATTCGAGGGCATACGGTGCTACAAGACGGATGGCGGTTCCGCCGTGTTCCGCCACCGGGAGCACATTGAGCGGCTTTTCACTTCGGCCCATGTGCTGGGCTATGCCATCACGTACACCGTGGAACAGGTGATGGATGCGGTGCGCTTGACCATAAAAGAGAACAAGCTGGAAGAATGTTATATCCGGCCCATAGCATTTTTGGGGTCGGAGGTTCGGGGGCTGAATCCCAAGGGGCTGAAGG
>JAHFEI010000088.1 GCA_023248615.1 Nitrospinales bacterium
GGGCTTTACTTAGGGCGGCGAGCGAAATTCCTTTTTGCTGTAGCAGGTTGGTCCCCTGCCGTAGCGAAAGTTCGGTAAGGTCCGGCATATCGAATTCCCTAGGGCCGCGGCTTATTACCACCCGCACATCGCGCCCGCGTTTTATGCTTGTTCCGGCTTTTGGTATCTGCGTAATGATGACGTTGCGCGGTTTCTCGTCGTTATATTCAAGCGATGTTATTTTCAGGTTCAGCCCCGCCTTGGCAAGTTTTTCCAGCGCGTTCACCACTTCGTTTCCCTCTATGGACGGGGTTTCCACATCCACATGCCCGTGCAACGCCACCTGCATGACGATGAGGCCGCTGATAGTCCCGGCGGCCACTACCGCCCCAAGCAGGAGAAGCAGGCTGAAAAACTGTTTAACGCGATGGTTCGTAAAAAGCGGCATTCAGGTTGCCAGCCTTCCGGAAGGGGAATAGGCCGCGCCGTCCCACGAGAAGATTACCGCATCCTTCACTTTGCCCGCGATGACGGAAAGGACGATGTACACGGTGCCGGGGTAAACAGGTTCGCCAAACATCACCGCGCCTGCGTGGTCTTCCTGCGAGAAGTAGCATTCGTGGTCGGGATGCGAGTGGTAAAAGGCTAGGATGGTTTTCCCCTCTCGCCGCACACTGTTCACCAGGTCGAACACCTCTTTCGGGTCTACAAAGTATCCGGTACGCGCATCGCGGGTAAAGCGTTTTGGGTCGTCGCGGTGTATTTCATCCTGCACGTTGGTTAGGCGCGCCAGCGTGCCGCCTTGCAGGTTTTCCACGCTTCCCACTATGGCGCCTATGCACTCACGCGGGTACATTTCCCGCGCATGCTCTACCATTTGGGCTACCTGTTCCTGCGAAAATTCCATAGGGACATATTATCCCCGATTCCGAAGTTCAACAAGGCAAGAACCGTACACTATGGGGGAAGGGAGATTGGGCGGTTCAGGGAAGGGAGATTTTCCCCAGTATCATCGGCATCTTCGCGCCGGTTACTTGCGGCAGGTTGCCCGGCAGGCCGTGCAAGGTGCGGTGTGCCAGCACCGCCATCAGCACAGGCTCCACCGACTTTTCGCCGAACCCAAGTTCTCCGGAAAGCGAAACCGCGCCGCGCCCTTCCAGCCGCGCCCCTATCTCCGCCACTATGGCGTTGTTGTACGCGCCGCCACCGCACAAAACCCAGCGGAACTTTTTTTGCGGTTTCAGGAAACGGACAGCCTGCGATACCGCCGACCCTGCCGTAACGGCACATAGCGTGCGCAGGAAATCTTCCTTGCCCACTTTTTTGTGGCGCTTCAAAATTTCGCCAAAATAATCGGCTCCGAACGTCTCCCTGCCGGTGGATTTGGGCGGCTTTTCCGAATAGTACGGATGCGCCATGCAATAGCCGAACATCCGCTTATCTACCTTTCCCTCCATCGCCGTTTTTCCGCCCTTGTCGAACGCCGCTTTCCCTTTTGAAAAATGCGATACCGCAAGGTCTATAAGCATATTGGCCGGGCCGGTATCGAACCCCGCCACTTTTTCCTGCCCGCATCCTGCCGGGAGCCAGGTGATGTTGCTGATGCCGCCGAGGTTATGGACTATGCGATCCTGTTTTTCATCCGCAAACATTGCGTGGTGCGCCAGCGGGGCCAGCGGCGCACCGCACCCCCCGGCAGCGATATCCGCCGGGCGAAAATCCGATACCACGAGACAGCCGCACATGTGCGCTATTTCTGCCGCCTCGCCGATTTGCAGGGTAGATGAAATTTTTCCTTTCCCCGACACCGGCTGGTGGCGGATTGTCTGCCCGTGCGACCCGATGAAACGGATTTCATCCATGGAGATTCCAGCTTTTTTAGCCGTCAACATCGCGGCGGCGGCAAACACTTTTCCCAATTCCACATTCAACCGGCAGATTAGTTGCGCCTCGCCATCTGGTTGCGACGCTTGCATGATTTCCTTGCGGAGGATGGCAGGGTAGGGGAGGAAGCCGGTAGCAAGCAACGCTATCTTCCCGCCGTCGAACCGTACTATGGCTACGTCCACCCCATCACCGGAGGTGCCGGACATAAGGCCGATTCCAAGCATTAATTTAGGGGACACCATACTAAATTCCAAGGCATCCCAAGGCAATTAAGTAAGGTGTCCCCATAATTATTAGTCCGGGATGGTTTTCAGTAGCTCTTCGTTGGATGCGGATTTACCCAGCTTTTCCAAAAACATTTTGTAGCGTTCGCCCCGCCGGTCGTCCAGCATGGCGCGGCGTAGCATGGAAACTTTTCGCAGGGTTTGCGGTGGCAAGAGTTTTTCCTCTTTGCGCGTGCCGGATTTTTGGAAATCCACGGCAGGGAATATCCTGAGGTCGGAAAGTTGCCTATCCAACACTATCTCTGAATTGCCGGTTCCCTTGAACTCCTGGAAGATAAGCTCATCCATCCTGCTTCCCGTATCCACAAGTATGGATGCGATGATGCTAAGGCTACCGCCTGCCTCGATATTCCTGGCGGAACCGTAGAATTTTCGCGGGAACTCCAGTGCGCCGGATGAAAGGCCGCCCGACATGGTTTTTCCTTTGCTGTCGAAATCGCGGTTGAAGGCGCGTCCCATGCGGGTAAGCGAATCTATCATCAGCACCACGTCTTTCCCCGCTTCCACTAGGCATTTCACGCGTTCGAACACCAAGTGGGATATGTGGATATGCTCCCTCACCGGCTGGTCGAAATCGGTGGTGATAACCTCGCCCCCAACCTTCCGCTTGAAGTGGGTGCTTTCCTCCGGCCTCTCGTCGATAAGAAATATTATCAGGTGGGTATCCGGGTGGTTTGTTTTTATCCCAAGCGATATTTCCTCGATGATGGTGGTCTTGCCGGAACGCGGCGGCGCCACTATCAGCATGCGCTGGCCTTTTCCTATCGGGGTGAACATGTCTATTATCCTTGTGGAAAGCGGAGCGCTACCGGTTTCCAGCGCCATCTGTTCCATCGGGTCTATTGCGGTGAGCTTGTGGAACGGCGTCCGGGTTAAGGCATGTTTCGGGTCCTCCCCGTCTATGGAGTCTATCCGCTCTATGGAGATATTTGGCTGGTTCTTCAGCGCCTTCCCGGTGCCGACGATTTCCATGCCGGTTTTCAGGCGCATTGAATGCACCATCCTGGGCGAGAGGTAAGCATCGGTAGGCGTTATGCGAAGGCCGTTATCTATCGACCGTAAGAAGCCATACCCCTTTTGCACAATTTCAAGGATTCCAGATGAAGCATTTTCCACGTCGAATAAAGTCTTTCTTAAAGAGGGTTAAAATTACAGTGCTACCGCAGAGAGACATGGCATTGCATTCCTCCCAGCGCTTGCCCTCCCTTGCGGGAAGAGGCGCGGGAGAGGTTTGAAACCATCCCCTTCCCCCCTCCTCGCGGAGTGCGGGAAGCATAGGATTCGCCCACCTTACTTATGGATAAGGCGGGTTGGGGCATTCTATTTTTTCATGGATACGCCATTTTCTTGTCATGCCGCACTTGATGCGGCATCCAGATTCTTCCGGATTCCCGCTTTCGCGGGAATGACACCCTTACCGTATCCATGACAACTTAAAATGCCCTAATACTATTCCTCTGCCGATAACGTCAAACAAGTATCAAATTTCGGCTAACAAAATGCCGCCGGAAAGCCGCGATGGCTCCTGCAAGCATCCAGAGCCTTTGCCCACGAAATTATATGGCGCACAAAACGCCCTGCGGGGGAAATTTATCAGGCCAGCTTTTCTATTCTTTCCGTCGGGCTAAGCACCTCGGTAAGCCGCACACCGAATTTTTCGTTATTTACCACCACAACTTCCCCGCGTGCGACAAGCTTGTCGTTCACGAGCACATCCAGCGGCTCTCCTACCAGTTTGGTAAGTTCTATCACAGAGCCTTGGCCAAGTTGCAACAGGTCGTTAATAAGCATCTTTGCCCTGCCGAGTTCCACGGAAAGGCCTAGCGGGATATCCAGTATCATATCGAGCTTGGCATCTCCGGCGCTGTGTGTTGGCGCGGCATGAGCCGCCGAAGCCGGCGCCGCAGATGGAGCCGCCGCCTGGGCTGGCGCCGCCCCTCCGCCTTGCGAGGCATCCCTCAGCATCTGCCTTTGTTGTTCCAGGTCCTCCGCCGCGGCGGCCCAAAGGTCTTCTTCGTTCGTCAGTCCGTCATCGCCCATCGTCGCTATCCTACATCAGCCCCATCATGTTTGCCTTGAGATAATCTCTGATACCTTTATTGCCTTATTACCGCGTACAACGCCGGGATAGCCCCTAAACTTGGCAACGCCACCGGCGTATACTGTCAACACATCGGAGATATCGGTGTTGAGCGTCAACACATCACCAACTTTCAGGTTCACGAAATCGCGGGACGGTATCTGGGTCTCGCCCAGTTTTACCTTCACCTCCACCTCGGCCATGGCCATCCGCTCGCGCAGGCGGCGCACCCACGCAAGGTCTACTTCCAACTGGTCGCTCTGGAAACCAGCCTTCAGCTTCCCTATTATCGGCTCAATCGTCGAATATGGCAAGCAGACCGTAAGCGTGCCGGAAAACTGGTCCATTTCTATTTCGAACAGTATCACGACAACAACGTCGGTGGGCGGCACTATGGCGGCGAACTGCGGGTTCACCTCAGACCGTACAAACACCATCTCTACCGGATGCACCGGGCCCCACGCCTTTTGCAAGTCTACCAGCGACATCAGGATAACGTTCCTGATTATCCTCTGCTCTATGGTGGTGAAGTCGCGGCCCTCTATCTTCATCTTCATTTCGCCACTACCGCCGAAAAATGTGTCCACCAGCGCAAACACCATCTTGGACTCCGCCACCAGCAACGCAAAGCCGCGCAACGGCGACATGCGGAAGATGTGCAACGATGCGGGAACCGGAAGCGATTTTATGAATTCGCCAAACTTTATGGTGTCGGTGGATACCGCGCTCACATCCAAAACCTTGCGGAGCGCGGAGGAAAGCGAATTTCGGAACAGGCGCGAAAACCGCTGGTTGATAATGTCCAGCGTCGGCATACGGCCACGGATAATTCTTTCCTGGCTCGTAAGGTCGTACGCAACTATCCCGGCATCGCTTCCGACGTCTTCGGATTCTGTTTCAATCTCGCCATCGCTAACGCCCCTAAGTAGCGCGTCAACTTCTTCCTGCGAAAGTACCTGGCTCATAGTCCTTTAGTATCCCTCATACGAACATGTGTCTCTCGGTATAATATGCCACAGTACGGGCTTACTGGATTACAAATTCTACAAAAAATACATTCTTTACCACCCCGGTGGTAAGGTTCGCGTTCACCCGTGTAAGCACCTGCTCTTTAAGCTTAAACTTGCCTTCCACCGTCAAAAGTTCTTCCGAAGATTTGGAAGAAAGGACGGTTATTATGGCGTCTTTTATCTGTGGCATCCTGTTGGTCACTTCCTGCACCGTTTCCTGTTTGCCAAGTTCCAGTTGGATGCCGATTTTCAGGTACCGTTTACCGCCGTCGCTTGACAGGTTGACGATGAACGGCTCAAGGGATACGAACGATCCCATTTTCCCTTCGCCCTCGCCGCCCTTCTCGCCTTCGCCGCCTTTCTCGCCCTCTCCGCCTTTTTCGGCTTCGCCATGCGCAGGCGCACTTTCACCGTGTGCGGGCGCACTTTCCTTCGACGCTTTTTTCTTGCCGCCGAATAACGTGCTGGCCAGGTAAATGCCGCCGCCTATCAGCGCCAGCGCCACCACGGCGACTATCGCAAGGATCATCACTTTCGGCTTGGATTTTTTCGGAGCGTCCGCCAGTCCGTCTCCTACCGACTTTTCATCATCCGGCGTACCTTCGACTGCCATTCAGTAACCTCCTTAAAATTAGCCTTCGGAAAGACTTTTAACCTCTATACATGCCATGCGGTTGCATCTCCGATAACCCCATCGGCATTTCGCGCCACGGGACGGCGGGACGCATACCACTCCCACCCTATATGTATCGGGATTAACCCCTGCCGGGATTAGCCCCACTACCGGCATCAACAACTTTTTCGCAAGATACCCCGAACACGGCAGACGCCCGCATGGTGAAAAACCCCAAGTTGAATGGCATCATGGATGTCCGAACCGGGACATCATCCGTATAACGCACTATTATGATTTGATTATTGGAAAAAGCAAGCGCCGAAGCGATATTGCCGTTTTTTCCCTGTGCGCAAAGGCTCCAATCTGTGGCTATTCCCTGTAAAGAATGGCAGTTGCGGGAAAGATGGCGGGCGGCGCGTTGCGGCAGTGGGGTTGACCGCCGCTTGCCATATGCGGTCTAATTCTTACCGATGATATCAAAAGTTTTCAGCGCATCCCACCTTGGCATAGAAGCCTTTCCCGTAGAAGTGGAAGTAGACCTTACGCCGGGCGCCTTTTATTACGTCACCGTTGGCTTGCCGGATGCGGCAGTAAAAGAAAGCCAGAACCGCATATTGGCGGCCCTGAAAAATTCCGGTTTCGAGGCTCCGGTAAAAAAAATCACGGTCAACCTTGCTCCCGCCGACGTGCGGAAAGAGGGAAGCGCGTTCGACCTGCCTATTGCGTTGGCTATCCTTTCCGCGCAGGGGATACTCCCGGAGGAGCGGCTAAAAAATATATTCATCATAGGCGAGCTGGCGTTGGATGGCAGAGTAAAGCCGGTGCGCGGCATGCTCTCCGTATCTGTCGCCGTACGCAGGCTTGGCGGGGCGGCGCTTTTGGTACCTGCGGAAAATGCCGCCGAGGCCGCCGTGGTGGAGGGCGTTACCGTGATACCGGTGGAAAACCTGGCGCAGGCCGTGGCCTGGCTTAACGGTGAAACCACGATACAGCCCACGCAGTTGCAAATACCGTTGCGGGAGGCGCCGGGGGACGATGAAGTCGACTTCTCCGAGGTGAAAGGGCAACACCATGTCCGCCGCGCCATAGAAGTTGCGGCGGCTGGCGGGCATAACGTGCTGATGATAGGGCCGCCCGGTTCCGGCAAATCGATGATTGCCCGCAGGCTTTCCACCATCCTGCCGGGATGGACGCTGGAGGAGGCAATAGAGACCTCCCGCATACATTCCGTGGCCGGGCTTTTGGGGCGCAACACGGCGATACTCTCCCGCCGTCCCTTCCGCTCGCCGCACCATACCGTTTCGGATGCGGGCCTGGTTGGTGGCGGCCACAGCCCCATACAGCCGGGCGAGGTTTCGCTTTCGCACCACGGCGTTTTGTTCCTGGATGAGTTGCCGGAATTCCGCCGGAGCGCTCTGGAGGTGCTACGCCAGCCGATGGAAGACGGGAAGGTGGTTATTTCCCGAGCATCGTCATCCATTGCGTTTCCCGCGCGATTCATGCTGGTCTGCGCCATGAACCCGTGCCCGTGCGGATATGCCACAGACCCGGCGAAGGAATGCAAATGCTCCCATGTGGAACTGCGCAGGTACAGGCAAAAAATTTCCGGCCCTTTGCTGGACAGGATAGACATACAGGTGGAGGTGCCTGCCGTGAAGTACCAGGACCTGAAATCCGAAGGTGATAATGAATCCTCCCACGCCATTCGCGCACGGGTGGAAATGGCGCAGGCGCGGCAGGACGCGCGGTTTGCCAAAAACAAAATTTTCCGCAACTCGGG
>JAHFEI010000400.1 GCA_023248615.1 Nitrospinales bacterium
GCGGCTCGGCTACCTGCCGCAACAGGCCGCGTCTTTCAATAAATATTTCCCGGCCACAGTAGAAGAGATAGTTTCGCTGGGGCTAGTCGCCGGAGGCGCACCGGGCAGGAAGAATGCCCAGGCGGTGGAGGATGCGCTGAAGCTTATGGATATTTTTGAAATACGCGAAAAACTTATAGGAGAACTTTCCGGCGGCCAACAGCAAAGGGCCCTATTGGCGCGGGCGGTGGTAAATAGGCCGGACATGCTACTTTTGGACGAACCAACGGCGGCGCTCGACCCGGAAACGAGAGAACGGTTCTACTCCACCCTGCAAAAGCTCAATAAGGAAAAAGGGGTAACCGTTGTGCTGGTGACACATGATTTCGGCACCATCGGAAAGTACGCTTCCAAGCTTGTGTATGTGGACAAGAGAATAATCTTCTGCGGCGGGTTCAATGAGTTTTGTGAATCGGTGGAGATGCAACGCTATTTCGGAGAATTCTCCCAACATATTATTTGCCATAGGCATGACGAAGGGGCGGTGCGCTGATGGTCGGAATGGGAGAAATGCTCGGTTACGATTTTGTGTTGCGTGGCGTGGTGGCTGGCGTATGTGTCGGCATTATATGCTCCACACTAGGGGTGGTGCTGGTATTGCGCCGCCTGTCGTTGATTGGCGATGGGCTGGCGCACGTCACATTTTTCGGCGTTGCGCTGGGGCTTTATTTCCGTTCCCAGCCTGTATTCTTTTCCATCCCCGTCGTCATGGCAAGCTCACTGGGAATTTTTAGGCTTATGGAGCGCGCCAGGATGTACGGCGACGCCGCAATAGGGATGGTATCGGCTGGCGGCATTGCGGGCGGCATTATACTTGCCAGCCTGGGCGGCGGCCTGAACGTTGATATATTCAGCTACCTTTTCGGAAACATCCTTTCGATAAGTTCCAGAGAAATGTGGCTTTCCGTTTTCCTGTCGGTGGTGGTGATGGGAGTGATGGTGTACTACTACCGGGAACTGATGTCCGTTTCGTTCGACGAGGAATTCGCAAAGGCGTCCGGCATAAATACCGGCAGGATAAATTCCATCATGGTGCTTATCACCTCCGTTGCCGTGGTACTTACAATAAAGGTAGTGGGGGTGATGCTTACGTCCGCACTTATGGTAATCCCGGCAGTTACCGCCATCCAGGCGGCGCGCGGGTTCCGCTCCACCATTGCGGCTGCCGCGCTGGTGGCGGTCTCTTCCGTTATCGGTGGGCTTGTAATCTCGTTTTTTCTCAACTTGCCAAGCGGCGCAGTGATAGTGCTGCTTAATATCGCTTTCTTTATCGGTGTAATAACCTTCAACCGGTTTCGGCGCAGAGCCAACAAAGAGACTGCCTAACGGCGAAATATTGCCTTACTTCCCCAGCGATTTTCTGACCGCCCGAATGACATCTTCCACGTCTTCGTCCGTCAGCTTTGCGGATAACGGGATGCTTACCGTCTGGCGGCCTACCCTCATGGAGTGCGGGTAATCTTCCGGTTTCCAGCCAAAAGTTTTTTGGTAAAACGGATGCTCCGGGATGCTCAAATAGTGTACGCCAACACCGATATTCTCCGCAGTCATTGCATTGAGGAAAGCATCGCGGCTAACCCCTGTTTTTTCCTCGTCTACCAAAATGGTGTAAAGATGGTAAGCGTGCCGCGTATCCTTTTCCGGCTCCGCAGGCACGCCAAGCGGAAGGCCGCAGAACGCATCATTGTAACGGTTCCATATTTCCAAACGCCTTTTCCAATACGGTTCTATCCGCTTCAACTGGTGGATGCCTATGGCGGCCTGAATATCCATCATGTTGTACTTAAAGCCGCATTCCACCACTTGATAATGCTTGTAGCCCTCGTCGCTGAACCTTTTCCACGCATCCTTGCTCATGCCGTGCAACGCCAGCATCTTGATACGCGTTGCATACTCTTCACTGCTGGTAACTACCATCCCACCCTCGCCGGTAGTGAGGTTTTTGGTCACATAAAAACTGAAACAGCCAAAATCGCCAAATGTGCCAGTCTT
>JAHFEI010000401.1 GCA_023248615.1 Nitrospinales bacterium
TTGAAAGCTGTTGGGCGTTGGCGGAAAGTAGGCGCGGAAAATAGGCAAGCGGAACCCCGAGCTTGCGCCCATCCACCATATCCACCCACATCATCGAAGTATCGAAACTAACGGATTTTGCCAATGTGTTCATGCCATGCCCTTTCAAACATTCCCCTGTTTTCCATCACTATGCGCACCAGTTCATTGAGTTCCGGCCCGTTCATATCGAAGCTTGATGCCAACGATACCACAGGCGCCAACCAGAATTTTGCCCGTGCCGCTCCCCGTCTGACGTGGATGTGCGGGGGTTCCGGCGGTTTCCCCTCGTTGGAGAAGAAAAAAAAGCAGTAACCCTTGAGTCTCGACACAACCGGCATCTCAACCCGCTTTCTACATTATCAAAAAAAATCGCGGGCGGCTTCGCCGCCTTTTAAAACCGCAGGGGGCGCTGCCGCCCCCCCGTCCTTACCCCAATTCAACGCCTTGCCAAGGGTAAAAGGGTAAAAGAGCAAAGAGTAAGCTCCCTACGCAAAGCTACGGGAGCATCCTGGCGAGACGAAAGCCGGTGCTGTTGTACCGGTTCGCCGTATCGACCCCGTTGCGTCTGGCCGAGCGAGCGAAGCCCGGAGTGTTGACCCACGAACCGCCACGCAGCGCCCGTATCGAACAGTCACCGCTCGTCCAGGCGCTGCCGTCCATCGGCACACCGCTGTAACTGTTCTTGTAACAGTCCTCCGTCCATTCCCACACGTTGCCGATCATGTCATGTAAGCCAAAAGCGTTAGCGGTAAAACTGGCGACCGGGGCGGTAAACCCATAGCCATCCTTGCATTCGTGTTTAGGCGACCGTAATTGCCCTTCATAGGGGGTCTGGTCGGCTACATTGGCATAGCGGCAGGCATCGTCGGGATTATTGCCCCAATAACGGGCGGTGGTGCTGCCGGCACGCCCGGCGTATTCCCATTCCGCTTCGCTGGGCAGGCGATAAGGCTTGCCGACGGTATTAGACAACCACTTTACATATTCCCTAGCATCGTTCCACGACACACACACAACCGGCTGACTGTCGTCTTGCTGGAATTCAGGACTGTCCCAATAACGCCCGGCGCGCCAATCCCCTTGGGCTTTGCCATCCACCCATTTCCATATAGCACATCCGGTATTGGTGACATTGCGCTCCGCTTCGGTCTTGTAGCCACTGGCCTGCACGAAACGCCGCCATTGCCCGATCGTAACCTCTGTTTTGCCCAACGCGAAGGCGTTGACATTCACCTCGTGCTGCGGTCCTTCCTCATTCTCCCGTCCCTTTTCGTCAGCGGGTGACCCCATGGTGAAGCGTCCCGCCGGGATTACCACCATTTCCGGGCAGTCGGGACAATCCTTGAAGGTCTCGGTATTGCGCTTTACCTGCGAAGCAACCGCTTCATTGCGCCGTTTTTCTTCTGCGAGGTGCGCTTCTTTCCATTGCCCCCCTCCCTGCTTCCGGCGAGCGTCCGCTTCCGCACGCGGCACCTGATCACGGCGTTCGCCCTCGGCACTGAACGCTTTCAGGCGATTGCGGGCGATCCCGGCAAATCGACCGGCAGGCCATTGCCGCAAATACTCCTCGAAATCCCCTTTATCCTGACTTCCCTTAATGCTGTCCCAAAAACTCAACTCCACCTGAATAGGGTCAAACACCAAGGGTTTGGGTGACTCGGACGCTTTCTGGAGCTTGGTCAGATTGGCCTTTGCCAAGTCGGCAAATTCCCCTTGGGGGTATTTGGTCAGGTAGCTTTGATAAGCCTCCGCTAAATTAGCTTGTTGCGCGCCTTTCCAGTATTCAAGCTCGATGGCGGCGGTATTGGATGGGTTGGCATGGTTCAATGTCTTGCGAGCATCAATACCCTCGGGAACCAGATACACTTTGTCCGCCTGAATGTAGATCGCCGGTGCTTGCTCATGTCTTTGGCGGGCGGCTTTTTCTTTGACAATTTCACGCACGTTTTGCACCATCTCGGCGACATGGATACCCTCCTTGCGCAGCTCTTTGACAAAT
>JAHFEI010000402.1 GCA_023248615.1 Nitrospinales bacterium
GCTTGATCGGTGGGAGCCGTTCAAAAAAGCCTGCGCCACCGGCAAGGTGGAGATGAACGATTACGGCATCGTCATCGAAAGCGGCGAGGGCGAACCCTCCGACGAAGTGAAGGAGCGCATGATCCGCGATTTTGGCTTCCGCCACGGCGAGTAAGTGGCTATTTAGTCGCCCTTTGCATAATTAAAGCAAGGCGGCCATACTGCGCACCCTCCAATCCGTGAAGATCGTGAGCAACATCGAAAGACTCACCAAGTTTGCTTGTCCATAGACCATTCGGCAATTGTCGGGCGGCGTGGGTGGGTATTTTATCTTTGTGGAAGAAGGCTATTTTCTCCTGCCCATCTTCTAAGCGATCACTGGCACACAGTACAAAACCAAGCGTTTCAAAGGCCATTTGGAAAGCGGTTATTGTTTCAATGCGCGGCACACCCTTCGGCCAATACCCTATGCGTGTCACATCAGGCCACCACTTTCGGTATGTGTCCCCCCCCGCCCATGCAATGCAATTATAAAGCGGCGTTGCCGGGCTGGTTATTGCCAGTTTTTCAGGGTTGAGCGCAGGAAACGCAGATAATATTTCATCAACACCGATGTTCACGATACCATTCCGTCCAGGCAATGGCCATAGCAGGGAGGTTGCCACGGTCTGTCTCGTGTACGGGATCCTCCCCCGTTATAATGGGCAGTGCCGCTACAAGAAGGTCTGGCTGCACACTGATTTCTTCAAGGATAAGCGGCAGTACTTTCTCACCCATTTTTACAATTTTCTTAAAAGCTGGGCGGTTGATAGCTTCGGTTATGGACGAAATCCATAATGTCTCCATTCGCCACTGGCGAAGCAGTTTATAAAATATATCTACGTCATCTGTTGAGGAATCCGTATAACACCCTGCCGGTATGCTTGCTGTGATGCTGCCATCACAATAGCGGGAGGAAGAAACAGAACGGAAAAGGTTCATTTATTTACATCCTTACCGGATTCTTCAATAACTTTTCCAAGCCATTCGTGTACGTTTTTGGCAACGTCAAGAGCCAGAAAGACATCTACATCCATTTCCCGGACATAGGAGCTTCTTGTATATGCTTCCCGAAGCTCATTCAGTGTTCCATCCTCGTTGATTGAATAGACTTCCCGTTTGGGAATGGCGTGTCGCTCACTGTAAAAGGCCATATGGATGTGGCCATTGGGAGTAATGCCACCTATGGCTCCATCGGCGCGGATAGAGCGGAATAAATTGCTTTTTATATAATCAAAAGAAGCACTTGGTGCAGTGGGGTCGCTTTTGTTATCATTCTCACTCATAAATTGTCCATGCCATAAATACCTGTATTCATAGTAAAACATTTGGTGAGCAAAGAAAACCAGATAGTTGCATTTCTTGCTTTTTCCACATTTTCTTGCTATGTGTCCAGCCCTTTTGCAACATCAGGTGCGTACCCATGAACCCCTTTGCTCCCCACAAAGAGAAGAAAAACACGCGCGTGGTGGTGGCCATGTCGGGCGGGGTGGATAGCTCCACCGTGGCTGCGATGATGCACGAGCAGGGCTACGAAACCATCGGCGTGACCCTCCAGCTTTACGATCACGGCGCGATGCTGGCGAAAAAAGGCGCGTGCTGCGCCGGACAGGACATTCAGGACGCGCGGGAAACCTGCCAGAAACTCGGCATCCCCCATTACGTGCTTAATTATGAATCCCGCTTCCGCCAGGAAGTGATGGAGGAATTCGCCGACAGTTACCTGCGCGGGGAAACGCCGATTCCGTGTGTGCGCTGTAACCAGACGGTTAAATTCCGCGACCTGCTTGCCGTTGCAAAGGATATGGAGGCCGACGCGCTGGTTACCGGCCATTATGTGCGCAGGCTGGAGAGCACTGAAGGAGCCGAATTGCACCAGGCGGTTGATTTATCGAAAGACCAGAGTTATTTCCTTTTCACCACCACGCGGGAGCAGCTCCACCACCTGCATTTCCCGCTGGGGAACATGACCAAGGATGTGACCCGGCGGGAGGC
>JAHFEI010000403.1 GCA_023248615.1 Nitrospinales bacterium
GAAAGAAATCCTTTACGCGGCGGACTACGCAGAAAAAGAAAAAATACTGGCTAAACACAAGAACCGTAAGATAGAGATATCCCGCTTTAAAGGCCTTGGCGAAATGCCTATGAGCGTGCTGAAAGAAACCACCATGGACATAACCAAACGCAACCTGATGCGGGTGGTGCTGGTGGACGAACAGGAAACGGAAGAGGCGTTCCGCGACCTTATGGGCAAAGATTCCGGCGCACGTTTCAAGTTCATACAGGAAAACGCCGCCGGGTTCGACATAGATATCTGACACAACGATAAGTACCGCCGTAGCCGTTTTTCGCCTTATAATTCCCGCATGGGGTTCTCCTACTACTTTTCGCCGCTTTTTCTCCAACACCATACCGGAGACCACCCGGAAAATGCTGGGCGGCTTGTGTGCATCAACCGCGAGGCGGAACAGCTTGTCCCGCGAAGCGAATGGGTAGAGCCGCCGGACGCAACGATTGAGCAGATAGAAGCGATACACGACCGGGAATATATCCATTCGGTGGAAGACGCTTGCCTGGCTGGCGCAGATGCGCTGGATATGGACACACCGATTTCGGGCATGAGTTTTGTCGCGGCAAAACGCGCGGCTGGAGCCGCCTGCCACGCCACGCAATCCGCCATTGAAGGGAAAATCACCCGCGCTTTTTGCGCCGTGCGCCCGCCGGGACACCACGCGGAGAGGGAACGCGCCATGGGATTTTGCCTTTTCAACAACGTGGCTATAGCGGCGCGACACGCGCAGGCGTTGGGCGCGGGGCGTGTGGCGATAGTGGATTGGGACGTGCATCACGGAAACGGCACGCAACACTCGTTTGAGGACGATACAACGGTGCTTTTTGCCAGCATCCACCGCTGGGGCATCTATCCAGGTAGCGGCCACGAATACGAGACGGGGGTTGGCAAGGGATCGGGCTACACGCTTAACTACCCACTACCAGCCGGTAGCGGCGACTCCACCTACCTCACCTTGATGGAGCATTCGCTGATACCGCACCTTAGGAAATTCAGGCCGGACATCATTTTGGTATCGGCAGGGTTCGATGCACATGAATCAGATCCGCTGGGCGGCATGGCCCTCACCGATGCCGGATACGCCGGCATGACTTCGCTCCTTGTTTCGGCGGCCAAAGAATTGTGCGGCGGCAGGGTGGTCTCGCTACTGGAAGGAGGATATAATCTCTCCACGCTCGGCAAAACGGTTGCGGAGCATCTAAAAGAGTTGGTGGAGTAAGGTTATGCCGGTTTTATCCGTAGAGAACCTCAGTATCGGCTTCAGTACGCCAGAGGGGTTCGGCAAGGCGGTGGATGACGTTTCGTTTTCTATCGAACCGAACGAAACGCTGGGCATCGTGGGTGAATCGGGATGCGGCAAGACCGTAACCGCCCTTTCCGTCTTGCGCCTGATACAAGAACCGCCCGGCAAAATAACCGGCGGCAGGATTATGTTCGAGGGGCAGGACTTGTTAAGCCTGCCAGCCGACGAACTCCGGAAGATACGCGGCAACCGCATAGCAATGATTTTCCAGGAACCGATGACCGCGCTGAACCCCGTTTTTACCGTAGGCGACCAGATAGGCGAGGTTTTCCGCCTGCATAAAGGCGACTCCAAAAAGGAGGCGCGGGACAAGGCGATAGGAATGCTGGCGCAGGTCGGCATACCGGCGGCAGAAAAACGCGTGGACGATTACCCGCACCAACTGAGCGGCGGAATGCGCCAACGGGCCATGATAGCAATGGCATTGGCGTGCAACCCGGCAATACTAATAGCGGATGAGCCAACCACCGCGCTTGACGTCACCATACAGGCGCAAATACTGGAGCTGATGGAAAACCTGAAAAACAAGTTCGCCACATCCATAATCCTCATCACGCACGATCTTGGGGTCGTAGCGCAACATGCGCAAAAGGTGGCGGTGATGTACGCAGGTAAAATCGTCGAGTCCTGTTCCGTTTCGCAGATATTCGCCAACCCGCTCCACCCC
>JAHFEI010000089.1 GCA_023248615.1 Nitrospinales bacterium
GCGTGAAGGCGGTCGCTTGAAAAAGCTTAATTTATGCTAAAACTCCCAGAAACTGATAAAGTAAAAAAGCGGTCAATTAACGTGCTCTTAAACCGGACATTTCTATGTGCTCGCAACAATAACGGTATATCCGGTAGTGGGTCAGGTTGGATGGGAAACACATTGTCCCTCACTTGTCATGCCTGCAGAAGCAGGCATCCAGTTGTTTCTCTCCTGGATTCCCGCTGGAGTTTACCCCGTGCTGGACACGGGGCGGGAATGACAAACATGGCATTATCGAGAAACAATTTCTAATTTCTGGGGACACTATACTTTTTTAGCTGTGCTTTCCCTTGCGCTGTGGGACGAAGCTGAACTCGCTTATTCCGGGGAGATGTTCCTCGAGATGTTTTTTCAGTTTCTTTACAAGCCGAACTTCCGCCTGCCGCACAGCCTCGCGGGTCACGTTATGCTGTTCGCCGATTTCGGCCAGCGTTCTCGGTTCGTCGCTCATCAGCCTGTCGTACAAAATCGTCTTGTCGGAGCCTTTCAGCGTTTCGGCGAAAGAGGCCACCTCCTTTTTCAGCATTTCCATCATCTCCGCATCGCCCAGCGTGTCGTCTAAGGCGGGCGTGCCGGAGCCGATAACGTCGGCGAACGTCATCTGCGAATTGGCGGTTACGGGGGTTTCCAGCGAAACATCGCGGGATGACAGGGTGCTTTGCACCGCCGTAACGTCTTCCTCCGTGGTGTCGAAATGCTGGGCCAACAGCCGTGGCGAAGGGTCTATACCTGCGGCGCGCATGTCGTTTGTGACTTTATTGAGGTTGAAAAGTAGCTTGCGCCTTGTGTTGGTGGTTCCCACGCGCACCAGACGCCAGTTATCCAGCAGGTACTTGATGATGTATGCGCGTATCCAGTAGGCGGCGTATGTCGGCAGGCGCACCCCTTTGAACGGGTCGAACTTTTGGATGGCGCGCATCAGGCCGATGTTCCCTTCCTGTATCAGGTCTAGCATATTTTGGAACTGGTAGCGGAATTCAAACGCGATGCTTACTACGAGCCACAAGTGGGATGTCACCAAAGCTAGTGCCGCCTCGGAATCCTGCTCCTTGTTTACCTTTACGGCAAGTTGGCGCTCCGCCTCCGGGGAAAGGCGCGGTATGCTTCGCACCATATCCAGATAGCGATGTAGCGGGTCTGTTGGTACAAGCCCATTTTTTTGCCTAGTGGGGCGCTTTGCGGGTACTTTTTGTCCGCCGTCTTGGATAGGGGGTAGGGCGCCGTCATCCGCCATCGGGGTGGCGACCAGAGGCTTCACCCTATTTTTTGGCTCATCGGTTTTTTTTGAGTTCTGCTTCGCCATGGCTTATTATCTCATCAAAGTAATCGGTTGGCATATTATTTGGGGAAATCAAACCCCGTGGCATTATTTGGGAGAAAAATATCATGAACAGCGACAGGATTAAAAAGGGCGTAACAAGGGCTCCGCACAGGTCGTTACTGTACGCCACAGGCTTGACTAAAAAGGCGATGAGCCGCCCGTTTATCGCGCTGGTAAGCAGTTTCACCGATTTCATACCTGGGCATGCCGGTATGCGCGATATGGAGCGGTACATAGAGAAAGGGGTGCATAGCGGCGGCGGGCAGATGTTTTACACCTCCGTGCCGGGCGTGTGCGACGGCATATCCATGGGGCATATCGGGATGCACTATTCGCTTCCCACACGCGACCTGATAGCGGACATGATTGAATGCGTCATCACGGCGCAGGCGTTTGACGGCGTTATTTTCCTCACAAACTGCGACAAGATAACTCCCGGTATGCTGATGGCCGCCGCGAGGCTGAATATCCCCGCCGTTGTCGTTACCGCCGGGCCGATGATAGCCGGGCATTTTGAGAAACAAAGGCGCGACCTGGTACACGATGCGTTTGAGGCGGTAGGAAGGCGGCTGAGCGGCGAGATAAGCGCCAAACAGCTTGACGGGCTGGAGATGTGCTCCTGCCCCGGCTCCGGCTCGTGCCAAGGGCTTTTCACCGCCAACACCATGGCTTGCCTTACAGAGGCTATGGGGATGTCCATCCCCGGATGCGCCACCGGCCTTGCCGTGAGCGCCAACAAGCGGCGCATCGCGATGGACAGCGGCGAACTTGTGGTGGACCTGGTGCGCAACGGGATAAAGCCGCGCCAGATAATGACCAAAAAGGCGTTTGAAAACGCCGTGATGGTGGACTTGGCATTGGGCGGCTCCACCAATACCGTACTGCACCTTCCGGCAATAGCGTACAACGCCGGGGTGCCGTTCGACCTGGGGCTTTTTGACCGCTTGAGCCGGAAAACGCCGCAGATAACGAACATCCGCCCTTCGGGGGATCATTTTATGGAAGACCTAGAGTACGCAGGCGGGCTTCCGGCAGTATTGAAATCTATGAAAAATCTTGTGCATGGCGATGCGAAGACGGTGAGCGGCAAGACCATAAGCGAAATTATCGCCGAAGCGGTGATAGCGGATAGCGATATTATCCGCTCCCAAGACAAAGCGTACAAGCCGGAAGGGGGTATTGCAATCCTGAAGGGCAACCTCGCGCCCAAGGGGTGCGTGGTGAAGCAGTCGGCCGTTTCCAAAGCGATGATGAAGTTTAGCGGCAAGGCGCGGGTGTTCGACTCCGAGGAGGCGGCAATGAAAGCGGCCACTAGCGGCGATGTGAAAGCTGGCGACGTGGTGGTGATTCGCTACGAGGGGCCGAAGGGCGGCCCCGGCATGCGCGAGATGCTGTCGGTCACATCGGCCATCACCGGCATGGGTCTTTCGGATTCCGTAGCGCTGATAACCGATGGGCGCTTCTCCGGCGGCACACGCGGGCCTTGCATAGGCCATGTATCACCGGAAGCGATGGAAGGCGGCCCAATTGCGCTGGTGAGGGAAGGGGACAAGATAAGCATAGATATCCCGAAACGGACTATAAAGCTGGAAGTTTCCGCCAAGGAACTGAAGGCGCGCGCGAAAAAATGGAAACAGCCTGCACCGAAAATAACGCACGGCTACCTTACGCGGTATGCGCGGATGGTTACGTCCGCCGCCGATGGGGCGGTGCTGAAGTAACCTTAGGAGTGGAGCCACCGAAAGGTGGCTGGCTATTTTTGGTAAATCGGGCGCGGGTTGGTTAGTGCGGGCGTACTGCGTCGGGCGTATCGCCCTTTGGCGCTACGCCTTGCGCAACTTGGGTAGCAACGCTTGTGGGCTTGATTGCTTCCTGTGACCCCACAACTTTCTTGGTTTGCTGTTCGCTTATGCCTCTCATCTTGATGTTGCCATCAATGACGCCCCCCTCCTGCACTATCAGCGCGGGGGATATTATGTTTCCCAGCAACTTGCCGGTGGATACAATTTCGACTTTTTTGGTGGCGCGGACGTTGCCGGTAAATGTCCCCATCACTATGAGGTGTCCCGCCCGGATTTCCGCTTCTATATGGCCGCTTTCGCCTATTATGATGCAGTCGTCGGTATTGATTTCGCCCTTGAACTTGCCGTCTATGCGGACGGTGCCATCGAAACTAAGCAACCCCTCGAACTCCGTCCCCTCGCCAAGGAAGGCACGAATGTGACCCTGTTCATTTTCTTTCTTTAACGCCATAATCTCCCACCAAATTACTTGGAACCGAGTATACCAGCCATAGGCACGCAGTGGGGCAATAAAAAATATTTATTTTCTAAATGCCTGTAATGCAAAGGGATATGAAGTCCTTAATTTGCGTTTTAGAAGGCCGTTTTCCGGTCTTTATAAAATAGTCACTCCTGAAAACAGAGTTGAAACTGCTTAGCGTCTTGTTTACCCGCACCAGCCGGGTGGACGTTTCGTGCATGAGCGTTTCGGCAATATGTTTTGGTGCGGCATCCGGCGATGCGGAAAAATGGATGTAAACCTGTTCCGGCGATATTTGAAGCATTTTCACTCCCGCTTTGAATTCCAGCAGGACATCCGGGATGATTAATGCCAAGTCGCTTTTCATCTTCTCTAAAAAGACTTCTGTGATGGATGGGAGTAGCACCAAGTGGTATTCAATATCCGACATTATCATGGCCGCACCACTGGGTCGCCCGTAGTGGTTTGCGGTTTTTGCAGGGCAAACTTGGCGGCATCCCGCAGTGTGCCCTCCTCGTTTTTATCGGCTTCCGCCTGTATTACCCGCATGCCTTCCGGCGTGCCGAGTTCCGCCAGCGCGGAAATGATTTTAAGCTTAAGCCCCTTGGGTGCGTTTTCGTACCTGCCTGTCAGCTCGCCGACTATGGATACGTCGCCAAGCCTGCCGAGCGCGTAAGCCGCCTGCTCGCTAAACACCAGGTTGTCCCCTTTGAAAAAGCCGAGCAACTGCGGCGTTGCGTCGCGGTAGTGTATTTCACCCAGTATAAAGATGGCGAGCCTGCGCGATTCCGGATTCGCTTTTTCGTCCATGGCCAGTTCCAGCGCCGGTTTCCCGGAGCGCAAGCCTTTCAGCACAAGTTGGTCCACGCCCCACCTGCGCTTTTGGGGGTTGCTGTCGCCAATTAGCGACATTGCGTAATCGGTGGATGTGTAGTGGAGGATTGCCGCCAGCCCTGCAAAAAATACTACGCCCAATACGGCAAGGGCGAAGATTAGTATCTTGCCCGGCTTTCCCTTGGCGCTACTGCGCTCGTCCGCCACGGCTATGCGGCCTTTATTTTATTTGCCGCGTCCCTTAGCCGCCGTAGCGTTTCGTCGCGCCCCAGCAGGGCTATCATCTCGAATACGCCGGGCGATATGGCCCTGCCGGTCAAGGCGGCGCGTACCGGCTGGGCCACGTCTTTCATTCCCCGCGCAAGTTTTTGCGCCAGTTCCTTAAACTGTGCGTTCAACGCGTCATGATCCATCACGGCGCTTTCTTCGACTATTCCCAGCGCCCCCTCCAGCGCAGGCAGGTGGTGGGCGGTGAGGAATTTGGTAGCGGCCTCATCCGGCGCAATTTCCTTTAGGAAGTAGAAATCGGCTCCCTGGACTATTTCGATAAGCGTGCGTGAGCGTTGTTTCAAAAGCGGGATTATTTTCATAAGCGCCTCTTTGTCGGCGTGCGGGAATTTTGCTTTCACTGCGGGAAGGGCCAACTCCGCCAGCGTTTCGTCCGGCGTGCGCTTTATATGCTGTATGTTGAGCCACTCCAGCTTTTCCTTGTCGAAAACTGCCGGGGACAGCGTTATCTTGTCGAGCGTAAAAAATTGTATAAGCTCTTCGCGGCTGAAAACCTCCTGGTCGCCATGGCCCCATCCCATACGCGCCAGCATGTTTACCATCGCTTCCGGCAGGAAACCCATGTCGCGGTACTCCAGCGTCGCTTCCGCGCCGTGCCGCTTGCTCAGCCGTTTTTTGTCCGGCCCCAGTATCATGGAAACGTGCGTGAATTTAGGCGGCTGGTAGCCAAGCCCCTTGTACAAGTTTACCTGCTTGGGCGTATTCGCCAAATGGTCATCGCCACGGATGACGTGCGTAACTCCCATTTCCGCATCGTCCACCACCACCACGAAGTTGTACATTACCCCGCCGTCAGTTCGGCGTATTACAAAGTCGTCCAACTCTTCGTTCGGCACTTCCACCACGCCACGCAGCGTATCCACAAACGAGGTCGCTCCGGTGGTCGGCATTTTAAACCGCACCACATTCGGTTGTGCCGGGTTCCCGTCCGTGCGTTCGCGGCAGGTGCGGGCGTACACCGTCTTTTTCCCCGCCGCCGTAAGCTCCTCGCGCTTTTTGTCCAGCTCTTCTTTGGTGCAGTAGCAACGGTACGCCTTCCCCTCGCGCAGAAGCTGTTCCACCTTCGCGTTGTATAGCTCGGTGCGTTGCGATTGGAAGAAGGGGCCTTCGTCCCAATCCAGCCCCAGCCATTTCAGCGAGGCCAGTATCTCGTCCACCGATTCCAGCGTGCTACGCTCGCGATCCGTATCCTCTATGCGCAGTATGAACTTGCCTTTTTGGTTGCGGGCATAAAGCCAGCTAAACAGCGCCGTCCGCGCTCCGCCCAGGTGCAGGGTGCCAGTGGGGGAGGGGGCGAAACGGGTGACAACGGTCATTTTTGCACCGTTACTTTCAGCGATATCTCTTTTAGCTGTTGTGGCGTGGCATCCGAAGGGGCGTCTACCATCATATCCGTGGCGCGTTGCGTTTTCGGAAAGGCTATTACCTCGCGGATGGATTGGGAGCCGGTTAGTATCATCACTAGCCTGTCCAGCCCCAGGGCCAAGCCGCCGTGCGGCGGACAGCCGAATTCCAGCGCCTCCAGCAGGAAGCCGAACTTTTGCTGTGCTTCTTCCGCTCCTATGCCGAGTAGCCCGAATACTTCGCGTTGCATTACCGTATCGTGTATGCGGATGGAGCCGCCGCCTATTTCGGTTCCATTCAGCACTATGTCGTACGCAACAGCCAGCGCCTTGCCGGGGTCGGTTCCCAATATCTGCCTGTCTTGCGGCCTTACCGCCGTAAACGGATGGTGTAGCGCCACCCAGCGTTTCGCCTCCGCATCCCAATCGAACATCGGGAAGTCGTACACCCATACGAAGTTGTCCTTCGCATCGTCAATCATGCCCAGCTTGCGCCCCATCACCAGCCGCAGGTGCGCCAGCCCAGCACAGGCAACCTTCTCGGTATCTGCCAAGAACATCATGGTGTCGCCGTTTTGCGCGCCCAGGCCGTCTTTTATTTTCCCCAAAAGTTCCGGCGTAAAAAACTTTGCGATGGGGGAAACGTATTCGCCCGTTGCGGATATTTTCACCCACGCAAGCCCCTTGGCCCCGTGTATCTTCACCTCTTCGGTCAGGTCGTCCATATCCTTGCGGCTGTACTCGGTGCATCCGGGAACGGCAATGCCGCGCACCACGCCGCCGCTTTTTACCGCGCCCGTGAACACGTTGAACGAGCTTTCCCCGGCAAGCACGGTGATGTCGGTTATCAGCAGGCCGAAGCGCGTATCCGGCGCGTCTTTGCCGTACTTTTCCATTGCGTGATGCCATGTCATGCGTGGCATGGGGCGCGGGATATCCACTCCCTTAAACTCTTTCCACACTTTTGCGACTAGCCCTTCCACAGTTTCCATTATCTCTTCGGAGGACATGAAGGAAGTCTCGATATCCACCTGCGTGAATTCCGGTTGGCGGTCGGCGCGCAGGTCTTCATCGCGGAAACAGCGGGCTATCTGGTAGTAGCGCTCAAACCCCGCCGCCATCAATATCTGTTTGAAGAGTTGCGGCGATTGCGGGAGCGCGAAAAACTTGCCGGGATATAGCCTGCTGGGGACGAGGTAGTCCCGCGCCCCTTCCGGCGTGCTCTTGGTGAGTATCGGCGTCTCAATATCCAGGAAATCGCGGCTGTCCAAAAAACCGCGTATCAGGCGCACGATTGCGGAGCGCATGATTATTTTTTTCGCCATCTCCGGCCTTCGCAGGTCCAGGTAGCGGTACTTCAGCCGCAAGGCTTCCGCCGATTCATCCGCGCCGTGTAGCGGGAAGGGGGTGGTCTTGGC
>JAHFEI010000404.1 GCA_023248615.1 Nitrospinales bacterium
ATAGGTAGCGTGGAGATACCGCAAACCGCGTTTTTGGCGGTGCTTAAAAGGTCGTGATGGAAAAGAAAAAAGGTTTCCTGCGCGAGTATGTGGAGGCATTGGTAGTCGCGCTGTTGTTGGCGCTTTTTATCCGCGCTTTTGTGGTGCAGGCTTTCCGCATACCCTCCGGCTCCATGATTCCGACATTGCTGGTTGGCGACCAGATACTGGTGGACAAGGTGGCGTACCGTTTCCGCAAGCCGATGCGGGGCGACATAGTGGTGTTTAAGTACCCGCAGGACGAAACGCGCGATTTCATAAAGCGCGTGATAGGCATGCCCGGGGAAACGCTGGAGGTGCGAAACCGCAAGGTCTACATCAACAATACGCTGTTGGACGACAGGGGGTACGCCTTCCATGAATTTTTCGACAATTTCCGTATGCCCCCGCGTGACGATTACGGCCCGGTGGTTGTCCCGCAGGGTAAATATTTCGTGATGGGGGATAACCGGGAGAACAGCCAGGACAGCCGTTTCTGGGGTTTTTTGAACGAAGACAAGATAGTCGGCAGGGCCTTCATCATTTACTGGTCTCGTGATATCGAAAAATACTTCCCGCTAGAAATCCGGTGGGGCCGTTTCAGCCGCTTGGTCGAATAGCCGTTTTTCCCACCCCCCTTTATTGGTAGCGTAAACGAAAAAGCGGCCAGTTATGGTAATCCCGGAAATCGTGAAAAAACCAGCCGGAGTTTGTTATAACCGCCCGATAAGATATAATCCTCAAATAGTTACCTCAATCCTTAGTTTGGTACATGCTCCTGGCGGGACATTGTTTTTTGGGGATAGCGGTTGTATGGCGAAGATGACTGGGCCGGCTGTGGCGGGTGTGGGAGGCAGTTCCATATTCGAGAGGGTGCAAGCACGCCTGATAGAGATGGAAAACCGGAAACGGGAAATAGCCTTGCACAAGACGGCAAAGGAGGAATTTTTTGTTTTTCAGCTTGGCGGCATCCGTTTTGCCGCAGAGTTTGCGTATGTTGGCACTTCTGCATCCAAGTTTTTTTTCACGCCTCTTTTCCATATGCCGGAACAGCTTGCGGGAATATTTTCCTACGAGGGAGGTGTGCATACCCTTTTTCACCTGGACTTGTTGATGGGGCTACCGCCATCCCAGCCAAAACTTTTGGTGGTGTTCGAGAGCCATGAGTTGAAGATAGGGGTGCTGGTGGATGAGATTGAATCGCCGGTGGAGCTTGACCTTGCGGCGCGTATAAATGCAATAGGGGAGGGGGAGGAAGCGCCCCCCTTTGTGGACGGGTACCTGCCTTTTGCGGGGGAACGGATATTCCATCTGGACGTGGAAGCGTTGCTTAAATCCGAAAAGGTGTGGATTTGAACGGGGAAAGAGGTGACTGATGAGTATCAGGAATAAGGTTATTTTCCTTGTGTTGACATGTGTCGTCGCCATGCTCGGCTTCGGCGGGCTGGTGATGTACCAACAGCAGAAGGAATGGATACAAAAGGAGGCCGAGTGGTTCGGCAAGGATACGGGCCGCGAAATTATCAAGTCGCTTTACGGGGCGATGGAAAATGTTACGGTGGAGCCGCCAGAGTCGGCTTCCGTGCGCAAGAGCGCCGCACAGGAAGTCCTTCCGCCGCCTCCGCCCCGGCCTCCCGCCCATAAGGAAGCTGGCGGCGAATTTATCGTAAAGAAAAATGCGGTGTTTGGCAAAATGCGGTCTAACCCCGCCATCATCTCCATGTATGTTTTCCGTTCGCCCCAGGTGGAAGCGCAGTATGGCGCATCTCCGGAAAAGGGCAAATTCAAGAGCAAGCTTGAAGTGCCGCTTTATGGCATAAAGGCTTCGACATCGCAGATGGTCAACGAGGGGGATAAGCATTACATGGAAGTGGCCGTGCCGATGCTGGCCGAAAGCGGGCACTGTGCCAAGTGCCATAAGGCCGCGGAGGGCGAACTTCTTGGCGGCCTTATCATGCAGGTGCGTACTGATGCCTTCGGCG
>JAHFEI010000090.1 GCA_023248615.1 Nitrospinales bacterium
CCTCAGGCGGCATTCCTAATGCCACGAACTATCCCGCTATTTGTACCATAAATCGACCCGGCTACCAAACATAAATAGACGGAATTAAATTATTTGGAAGATACCGGGCGGCTATCGCCCAATTCCGCAAAATAGGGGTAGAATAAGCCACGATAACCAAAGGCCATGGGAGGGACGGAGATGGACAGGAAATTCAACCCGAAAGAAGTGGATAAACTGAGAAAGCCCGAACGGCTCCAGCGCGAAAACCCGCAAACAGTCTGGGAAAATATCGGCCTTAGCAACCCATCCTGCCTGGTGGACGTGGGATGCGGCATAGGGTTCGCCTCCATACCTTTCGCCCGGCACATTCCGGCAGGTACGGTGTATGCCTGCGACATCTCGCAAGAGATGCTGGACATACTGAAAGAGGAAATAGGCAAGGCGGGGGTAAAGAACATCAAGCCGGTGCTGGTGGAAGAAGCAAAAATACCGCTGGCGGACGGGATAGCGGACGCAGTCCTTATGCAAAACATCCACCACGAACTGCATGCGGAAGTGGAAATCCTGAAGGAATGCAGGCGACTGCTAAAACCGGGCGGCAAGATAGCGATAGTGGACTGGAAAAAAGAACCGATGGATATAGGGCCGCCGCAGGAAATCCGCGTATCGGTGAAAAAAATAGGAAGCGATTTGCGGGAAGCGGGCTTCACACAGATACAATCGCTAGACCTGCTGGCCTACCACTCGTTCGTGCTGGCCCAAAAACCGTAGGGACACTCCGGCAACTTCGGTTATGCCGGTGAGATAAAGTTTCTCACGCCGCATAAAGTATTTTTGCGGTAGCCAAGCCCCGCAACCGGTAAAGCAGGTAGCGCTACAGCACCGCGATTGCGTCTATTTCCACCAAGGCGTTTTTAGGTAGCGCCGCAACCTGCACAGTAGCCCGCGCCGGTGGGTTGGACTTGAAAAACGTGGCGTACACGCCGTTCATATCGGCGAACATCGCCATATCGGCAAGGTACACGGTGGTTTTTACCACGTTGTCCATAGTTCCGCCCGCTTCGGTTATCACGGCTTCTAGGTTCCGCATTACGCGATCGGTCTGCTCCTTTATGCCGCCCGGCACCATCTCTCCCGTGGCGGGGTTTAGCGGTATCTGGCCGGATGCGTACAACACATCGCCCACCCGCACCGCTTGCGAATAGGGACCGATTGCTTTGGGGGCATGACGCGTATCTATTATTTTCTTTTCCATGCGGATAAATCTACACGGTACGGGCCGCTTTGCGCAACTACCGTTTACGGCACGATTGGGTAGGTTGCGTACCTTCCACAAAAAACTCCTGCACAGTTGGGCCGCATTTCGGGTCTGCCAGTAGCCCGGTAGCCTGGTCTACCTCCATCTGGGTTATCCCTTCCGGGATATCAAAATCCAGCGCCTCTTTGCCGCGCATGGCGGCTTGCATAAACTGCGTCCAGATAGGCCCTGCGGCCTGTGCGCCTGTCTCCCCCTCCCCCATCGATTTTTTGATGTCGTACCCCACCCAAACCCCGGCGGCAAGCTGTGGCGTAAAGCCCACAAACCACGCGTCGGTGTAGTCGTCCGTCGTGCCTGTCTTTGCGGCGACGGGCCTGCCCAGCTTTTGCGCCACCCTGCCTGTGCCGCTTTCCACCACGCTACGAAGCATGCTGGAAACCAAAAACGCGTTTTGCGCCGTCATTGATTCGGTCAGCTTCGGTCGGTTTTCATCCATGGAGCCATCCTTGTTTTTTACATAGCGGATAAGCCGGTGGGGGACAAGCTGTCCCCGGTTGGCAAACGAACCGTAGGCGCCGGTCAACTCCAGCAACGTCACCTCGGAGCTTCCCAGCGCAAGCGAAGGGTATGGGTGCAGTTCGGTAGTTATCCCCACCCTTCTGGCAAGGCCTATAACCTTTTGCGGCCCTACATCCAAAAACAGCTTCACGCTTGCCAGGTTGAGCGAATGCGTGAGCGCATAGCGCATGGATACCGGGCCGAAAAAGCGGTTTTGGTAGTTCACGGGCTTCCAGCTTCCGGAAAAAGTCGGCTCTTCCACTTCCATCGGGGAATCTATAAGTATCGCGGATGGGGTCCAGCCGTTTTCCAGTGCGGCGGCATACAGGATAGGCTTGAATGCCGAACCGGGCTGGCGCTTCGCCTGCGTTACCCGGTTAAACTGGCTTTGCTTGAAATCCGCCCCGCCGACCATCGCCTTTATCTCGCCGGTAGACGGTTCTATGGCCACCAGCGCCGCTTGCAAAGGCAGGTCTGCCGGGTTGCCATTGCGCTTTTTAATACGCGCCCCAACCTCCTTGGTGCCGTTGGCAACAGCCATCTGCGCCGCCATCTGCATTTCGATATTCAGCGTGGTGCGCACCTCCAGGCCCTGCCGGTAAATCCCCTCAGAGCCGTATTGCCGCTCCAAATCCTGCCGTATTATCTCCAGAAAATACGGGGCGTAGTCCATATCCTGCTTCGACGCCAGCGTTATCGGCTCCACATCCGCCGTAGCCCTTTGCTCCTCGGTTATAAACCCCTCTTCCCTCATACGGGTAAGGACAAAGGAGCGGCGCTCACGCGCCTTTCCCATGTTGCCTATCGGGGAGTAAACGGATGGAGCGCGGGGAAGCGCCCCTATGACCGCACACTCGGCAAGGGTAAGGTCTTTTGCCGGTTTGCCGAAATAAACCTGCGAGGCCGCCTCTATGCCATAAGCCCCGGAACCAAAATAAATCTGGTTAAAGTAATAAGTTAGTAGTTCCGGCTTAGTGTATTGTAATTCCATCTCGAATGCTATCATCATCTCATTTACTTTACGGGAGAATGTTTTATCCGGGGTAAGGAAAAGTGTCTTCGCAAGTTGCTGTGTGATGGTGCTTCCCCCCTGCACTATCCGCCTGGCGCGGATATCCGCCAGCAGTGCGCGAAGGAGGCTAAGCGCGCGCACACCCTTATGCTGGTAAAAGTGGGAATCCTCCACCGCCAGCACCGCCTTGATGGCGTATGGCGTTATCTGGTCGAAACTTAAAAGTTCGCGTCTTTGCTGGTAAAGCTCCCCTATCAGCCTGCCATCGTCGGAATATATCTTGGTGGAAACCGGGGGGGTGTACTCCTGGAGCATTTTTATGTCCGGCAGTTCGGAAAACTTCGCGAAAATATATCCGGCAATTCCACCGCACGACACGCCGAAGAGTATGGCAAAAACAATAAGAGGCCTTTTGAATGGCACCCTACCGCCTCACGGCATACATGGTCATCATGGATATCGGCCTCATGCCTGACAGCGCCGGGGAAGGCCCGTCAGTAGTTGTAAACGTAATCCTTCACTACTCCATTTTTGTCGAACTCGACATGTAGCGTACGCAGGTTAAAATCCTTGTAGAAGAAGCTCTCGCCATCCGGCAAAATTAGCCTGTCTATAGGCTCCCCGAAAATGGATTCCACCTGAGATTTGGTGGTGGCTCCCTTGCGTATCTGCGATACCTTTTCCTTGCTTACGGCATCGTCCAGTTTCAGGTTCAGCCGCTCGGTGGAGCAGGCGGCCAAAGCAACAAGCGCCACGACTACCATCGTCTTCCTCATAAAAGTCATATACCTGGCAATCTCCATTTTTTAAGCGCCTATTACCCTTTGCCAACCAGCCCGGATACCGTTGGCTTCAGGCCAATATACTCGAAAACCGGCACGCCATACCCGCAAGATGTCTGCACCTTGAAAATATCCAGCATGAAAATGGTGCGAACATGCTTGCCCGGCACATCCGGCCATAGCAGGGAAAGCTCGGCAAATTTCGCATCGGAAGGCGTCACCGCCTCCCCATTGCAAAAAAGCCGCAATATAAGCGGCTCGGCGCTGAAACTGCAAAACATCACGGTAACGGTGGAACCCTCGGCGATATCTTCCGCCGTCCTGTTGCCGCTACCCGCAAAATCAATATAGGCGGCCTTGTTCTTACCCAGCACTTTCAGCGGGGTTACACCCTTCGGCGAAACATTAACGCTTTTGCCGGGAGCCGATGTCCCCACAAAAAACATATTCTGCTCCTTTATGAAGCTGATATGCCCTTCATCCAGCGAATCGAAAAATTTTGCCATCGGGCGATTGTATTACCTGCGCGGCAAGTAATCAACTGCAACTCCCCATTCCGCCCCGTGTCCAGCACGGGGTAAAAAGCGGGAAATAAGAACCTGGATTCCCGCATGCGCGAGAATGACAACCGGTGGAACTCCAAAAACTGCCATTCCGCAACGCGAATGGAACTTTGTCCGGGCAAGCGTCAACAAACGCTGGTTTTGAGGTAGGAAAGATTCTCGGCGGAAAACGGGATAGGCGTTATGCCGAAGAATTTTTTATAATCCGTTTCCGGCACGCGGTTGCCTTCCAAAAGCATATCAATCTGGTCTGCTGTGGCGGGGAAGGCGGGAAAACGCCCCAGCAACGAAACGAGCGGCCTGGCCAAAAACCACGGGATAGGAAGTTTTGCCTTCGGCTTCCGCCCCATGCCGAGAAAAATCAGGTTCAGTATTTCCCGGTAGGAATACGCAATGTCGCCCCCAAGATGGAAGGTCAGCCCTATGGAATCCGGACGCTCCAACGCACCGGCAAATGCAAGCGCAACATCGTTCACATGTATCGGCTGGAGCCTATAGTTCCCATCGCCGAACATCGGTATCACGGGAGCATTTTTGAACGAGCGGGCAAGCTGTGTGCAAAACTCTATTTTCCCTTTCGGCGGCTCGCCGAAAACTACGGAGGGGCGGAATATCGTCCAGTCAAGCCCGGAGGACTTGACTATCTCCTCCGCCCGGTACTTCGTGGTTTGGTACTCGCTTATGCCGTCAGGCCGGGCGCCATTCGCGCTCATCTGGATAAAGCGCCCCACCCCGGCTTTCCGGGCGGCCTCCACGAGGTTACGCGTCACATCCACATGCGATGCGGCAAACGTAACCCCGCGAGCCGGGAATGCGCGGATAATCCCGACAAGGTTGATTACCGCGTCATGCCCCTCCAGAACGCCAGTCATGGCGCTTGGTTCCAGAGCGTCCCCTTTCCAGCCGCCTGCTCCAGAGATGTGTGATGTGGTGCTTCTTGACATGGATGTCACCCTGTGTCCACGGCCTGGCAACATCCCTGCTAAACAGGAACCTATAAAGCCCGAACCGCCTACCACCAGCACCTTCATCTGCGCCCTTTCCGGAATTACCCATAAACTTGCCCATAGCATCGCTCCATAACGTGACCACATACTCGAAAGAAGCTTTGATTAAAGAAACAAACGATCCCCAAAAATCTCTCATATACACTCACCGCCTTTCCAGCGGACGGCGACCAGGCAGTCCGCCACGGGCCGTGGCCACTGCCACTTCTACCCCTGCCTACATCCTACGCTTGGGAAGCGATAAGGTCAATGCCTCCCGGATTTCCTGCGGTATGCGGATAAGCTTTATATTGCTATCCACACAGGCCATGCGGGTGGAGCCGGTTACCAGCAACATGTCGTCCGACTTGCGCCGGATGGTGTAGTGTACGGTAAAGGAACTGCCCTTCACGCCTTCCACCAATGTTTTTACCGCCAGCGTATCGCCGTAAAATGCCGGTGACTTATAATTCACCACCGCATTCACGACCGTGAAGATGATCCCTTTTTTCTGGTACGCGGCCAAGGGGACTTTGCGCTCCAGCAAGAACTCTGTGCGGGCGCGCTCGAAATACCGGAGGTAGTTGGCGTAATAGACTACGCCGCCGCAATCGGTATCCTCATAGTAAACTTTTATCTCCATTTTTTTCGCCCTCCTTCGCCCTTTGCCATATGGCTTCCATCTCGTCCAGCGTCGCCGTCGTTATATCCTTCCCCTGCCTGGCGAATTCCTTTTCTATCTCGCCGAAGCGGTAGATGAACTTCTTGATGGACTTTTTCAGCGCTTCGTCCGCATCCACGTTGATGAACCGGCCCAGGTTGACAAGGGCAATCATCACATCGCCCATCTCCTCCTCGACTCCATGCACATCCCTATTATGCCTCGCATCCTGCAGTTCGTGCCACTCTTCTTCCACTTTTTTCCATACGTCCTCCGTGTGGGGCCAGTCGAACCCCACCCGCGCGGCGCGTTCCTGCAACCTCTTGGCGCGGATAAGGGTCGGCAGGGTTTTGGGGATGCCATCCAGTATCGAATCACGCTTCTTCTCCGCGCTTTTAATCTGCTCCCACTTTTGTAGCACGTCCGCCGCGTCCTCCGCGTCCTCCGCCTGGCTCCCGGCAAAAACATGGGGGTGCCGCCGCACCATTTTCTCCGTGACACCCTGTACGACGTCCTCCAGCGTAAATTCGCCCCGCTCTTTCGCCAGCCGGGAGTGGAAAACAATCTGGAACAAAAGGTCGCCCAACTCCTCTTTCAGGAATTGCGGGTTGCCGGACTCAATAGCCTCCACCACCTCGTAGGTTTCCTCCACCAGATATGGTTTCAGGCTCTCGTGCGTTTGCTTCATATCCCACGGACAGCCGTTCTCATCCCGCAAACGATCCATCAACGCGGCAAGTTCGCTTAGCTTGTTATCCATGCGGCTTATTTTATCAGGAAGCGTTGCCGCCCTCACCGCAATCTTTTACAGGCATTTTTTGGGATTCGCCCGGAAGTAATGGTAGATTGAGGCCATGTTTGGCAACAGCATGGAAAAAAAGACGCTCCTGTCCGTCATGCTGGTGGTGTCGGTATTGGTGGCCGGGACTGCCGGGTACATGTCTATAGAGGGATGGAGCCTGCGCGACGCGCTGTTCATGACGGTGATAACGCTGGCAACCATCGGGTACGGCGAAACGCACCCGCTTTCGGAATACGGCAAGGATTTTACGATAGTGCTAATATTCCTTGGTGCGGGGACGGTGGCCTACGTGGCAAACGTGGGCATGCGCGTGATATTCGAAGGCGAATGGCAAAAGGTCATGGGGAGGAGAAAATTGGAAAGCAACCTTAAAAAAATAAGCGACCACACCATCGTATGCGGATACGGCAGGATGGGAAAGGTGGTCTGCACCGAACTGAAGGGAAAGAACATCCCGTTCGTGATAATCGAGCAATCGGCGGTGGAGCTGGATGGGGAGGACAGGACCCCGGTGATAGTAGGCGACGCAACGCGGGATGAAATACTGGAGAAGGCCGGCATACGCAAGGCGCGGGGACTTGTTTCTGCGCTCAACACCGATGCCCAAAACCTGTATGTGGTGCTAAGCGCCAGGGGGTTGAACCAACAACTGAAAATTGTGGCGCGGGCCAGCGATGAAGGGGCGGAGCAAAAGCTCCGTCGGGCCGGGGCGGATAGCGTGGTATCGCCCTACCAATTCGGCGGCGTATGGATGGCGAACATGATAATAAAACCTGCGGTGGTAAGTTTCCTGGAGTTCGCCACACGCGTGGGAAACGTGGAGTTCCAGATAGAAGAAGTGCGGGTGGAG
>JAHFEI010000091.1:0-3759 GCA_023248615.1 Nitrospinales bacterium
AAAATTACGGAGGTTTCCGGCCGTGGCGTTGGCATGGATGTGGTGCGGAGCGCGCTTGCCGAGGTGAAGGGGAAAATAGAGATACAGTCCCGCGAGGGGTTTGGCTCCACATTCACTATCTCACTGCCGATTACTACCACGCTGGTCACCATAAACGGGCTTGTGGTTGCCGTAGGCAAGCTGAAGTTCATCCTGCCTGTGGAGGATGTGAAGGAATCTGTCCGTCCCACCTCCGAGGAGATATTCACGGTGCGGGAGGATGGCGAGATGGTAAATATCCGTGGTAACCTTTACCCACTGGTGCGGCTGTACCGGAATTACCGTATAGAAACATCTGTGCAGGATGCGTCAGACGGTGTTGGTATAATAATCGAGAAAGCTGGCCGACGGTGTTGCCTTTTGGCCGACGCGATAGTCGAGCAACAGAATGTCGTCTTAAAAGACCTGGGCAAACCGTTCAGGCAGGTGAAGAGCATAATGGGGGGAGCCATTCTTGGCGATGGCTCCATAGGGTTGGTGATTAACGTTGAAGGCTTGATGGAGAACCTCTAATGGCTGTATCAGGGGCGATGGTTGCATTCTTGAGCGAAACCGATACCCACCTTGAGATAATTGAGCAGTCGCTCCTGCGCCTGGAAAAAGAAAGCTCCAACATGGATCTGATAAACGAGCTTTTCCGTGCGATGCACAGCCTTAAAGGCAACGCGGGGCTGGTGGGGTTGTTGGATATCCACGCTGTCGCCACGGAAATGGAAACTCTCCTGGAATCCATTCGGAAGGAAAAAAAGTCCGTTGCGCAAGACCAAAGGGACAAGATGTTTGACGAGATGGACAAGATAAAAACCATGCTGGAGAAGGTGAAGGGTGTGGCTCCGGAGCCGAAGCGCGGGGATAAGGCCCCGAAGGTTGAGGAAGACCACGAGGAGCAGGCCGAAAAGACGGATGAGCACGAGCAAAAGGCCGCGCAGGCTGAGACCGCCCACAAGCCTGTACATGGCAAACGCTCCTTTCTTACTTTCATGCTGGGGCAGGAGGAGTATGGGTTCCCCATCACGGCGGTGCGGGAGATAATCCTGAAGCGCCATGTCACCCGCGTACCCAACGCAAAGATGTACGTAACCGGTATAATGAACCTGCGGGGGATGGTGATACCGGTGATAGATGCCAAGAAAAAACTTGAATTCCACAAGGGGGAAGACAAGACGGAAAATATCGTCATTATCGAAGACGAAGGAATGATAACCGGGGTGCTGGTAGACCAGGTGAAGGATATCGTAACGCTGGAGGAAGATATGATAGTCTCCGGCGAAAAAGCGCTGGGCAATATGCGGAGCGACTTTATAGAAGGCATAGGCAAGGCGGATAAGAAGACGTTGATGCTACTGGATATAAAACACTTCTGTAACACGAAGGAGAAGTACTTTTAATCATGGCAAAAATAAGGGTTCTCATTGTCGACGACTCCGCAGTAGTGCGCAACATCCTGTCCGAGGCGCTTAGCAGGGATCCGGATATAGAGGTGGTAGGCACTGCCGCCGACCCGTTTATAGCCAGGGAGAAGATAGTCCAGTTGAAACCGGATGTAATTACGCTGGACGTTGAAATGCCGCGCATGGACGGCATCACGTTCCTGAGGAAACTGATGGCGGCCAAGCCTATGCCGGTGGTAATGGTAAGCGCGCTTACCCAGGCAGGGGCAGATACCACGCTTGCCGCGCTGGATGCGGGAGCGGTGGAGATAGTGGCGAAACCGCAGATAGACCAGCGCGTGGGCGTGCGCGAAATAGAGATGGAAGTGGTGGACAAGGTGAAGGCGGCGGCCAAGGCCAATATGGGCGTCTACGCCAAGCAGATATTACGTAGCACACAGAATGTTACCGTGGCGAAGGCGTCTTCTTCCATGATTAAGACAACCGACAAGATAATCGCGATCGGGTCGTCCACGGGCGGCACGGAGGCGCTGAAGGAAGTTTTGATGCGCCTGCCCACCGACACCCCAGGCATGCTTATCGTGCAACATATGCCGGCAGGGTTTACCAAGGCTTTTTCCGACAGGCTGAACGGCCTTTGTCCCATGCAGATTCAGGAGGCCAAAAACGGCGATGGCGTTATTCCAGGCCGCGCCCTGATTGCGCCGGGCGGCGATTCCCACATGATGTTACGCCGAAGCGGCGCCAAGTATTACGTCGAGGTAAAGCAGGGGCCGCTGGTCATGCGCCACCGCCCGTCTGTGGAAGTGCTTTTCCAGTCTGTCGCCAAATACGGCGGCGCAAACGTCATCGGCGTGATGCTGACCGGCATGGGGAACGATGGCTCCACCGGGATGCTTGAAATGAAAAAGGCTGGCTCCTTCAACATTGCGCAGGACGAGGCCTCGTGCGTCGTTTTCGGCATGCCGAAGGAAGCGATAAAACTAGGGGCGGTGGATAAGGTGGTATCGCTGGAGACAATCCCGCAGACTATCCTGAACGCCGTTTAGGGAGCCGTTGTTCCGGCTTTTTGTGGCGCGGCCTGCCAAAAGAAAATACGGCGGCTGTTAAGTTACGCTATGCTATGCCGTTAAGGACAAGGATGAGGATTGGTTCAATTGGGTATTAAGCTTCTTTTTGCCGACGATTCCGTCACCATGCAAAAGGTGATGCAGCTGACGCTTGAGAATGAGGGGTTCGACCTTAGCGTGGCGGGCGACGGCAACAGCGCCTACGACATGGCCCTGGGGGATGTTCCCGACCTTGTTATCGCCGATGTTTCCATGCCGGGGTTGGACGGGTTCCAGCTCTGTGAGAAACTGAAACAAGACCCTCAGACCAGCGCTATCCCGGTCATCCTCATCTCCGGCGAGATGGAGCAATACGACGAAAAACGCGGTCTGGCGGCAGGCGCCGTAGCCCATATCACAAAGCCGTTTAAATCCGGCGAGTTCATAGAGACCATAAGGAAGTTTGCGGCCAAAAATGGCAATACTGCGGCCCATCCCGTTGCGGTGGAATATGCGTTGGAGGCGGAGGAGCCGGTTGGTTCCGTTAAGCAATCCGGCGCCAGGGAGCCACAGGTGCTGGAGCTTATCACGCGAACCAAGGCACAGGCTCCCATAGGCGAGGACGATGAGCTTGAGATAGTGGCTGAGGATATCGACGAACTGGAAGATGAGATGGGAGAGATGGGAGAGATGGAAGGCGGAATGGAGGATGAGCTCCTTACCGCCGACGAATTGAAAAATATCGAAGAAGAGCATGAACACGCCGCCACACCCGCAACAAAAGAGGCGGATGCCGGGGTGGAGCCTGAGATGGAAGATGTATTTGCCGACCTGCGGGAAGAATTGTCCGCCGATGCGGCGAGCAACGCTTCCGACATTTTCGGCGGACTTGGTGGGGACGAGGTTGTGCGGGTGGTGGATGAGACGCCAGAGTTGGGAGGCTCCGGCCTGCATGTAAAAGATGAAGCGGAAACGCCAGCGAAGCTGGGTGAGGCGGAACAGATATTGGCAGATGTGTTCAGCAACGTGGAACAGGAGTTCGGAAAGGCAGAGGCCACCGTAGAGGAAGAAGTAAAACCGGAGCCATCCCCGGCTGAGTCCAGCGAGGAAGATATTTGGAGCAAGACGCTGGAGGGTATCGGCGAGGATACCGACAGGGCGGCGGCGGAAGATGCACAGCCGGTGGCGAACATGGTCAACAGCATTTTTTCCGCTTCCACGGCATCTCCCGAGGTTTCCTCTGAGGCAATGGAAAAAATATTCCGCGAATCTGCGGAGAG
>JAHFEI010000091.1:3769-7427 GCA_023248615.1 Nitrospinales bacterium
GGTAAATGAATTCCTGGCAGACCGGGCGACCGTTATTTTCAGGGAGGAGATGTCCCGCTCCATTGACCGCCATGTGAAGGAAATATTCGAGAGCCAGATGGAAAAGGCCTTCCGCGAGGAAATAAGCAAGATGATAGCGGCAAGTTTCCAGAAAGCGATGCCGCGCATGTTGGGCATCATCGAAAAAATAACCGTCCAAATAACGCCGAAGATAGCCCAGCACATGATAAAAATCGCCATCGAACGTATCAAAAAAGGGGAAATAAACTAATTCCCGCCGACCAGCAGTCCACCTATAGGGCGCGGTTCGGTTTTCGTATAGAATAACGCGGCAATCCGGCAGGCCCGGTTTTTGCCTAATTACGGTTTTTTAGAGGGGTACGATGGGCGACATCGAATTAAGCACACGTTACGAACCGGCAGAGGTAAGCAAGCGCTGGTACGATTTCTGGACCGAAAAGGGATATTTCAAGGCGCTGGATGGCGATCCGCGCAAACCGTTCTGCATCGTAATCCCGCCGCCAAACGTAACCGGCTCTTTGCATGTGGGGCACGCACTGGACAACACCTTGCAGGATATACTCATCCGCCACCGCAGGATGATGGGGTACAACGCGCTGTGGATGCCCGGCACCGACCATGCGGGCATAGCCACGCAGAATGTCGTGGAGCGCGAATTAAAAAAAGAAGGGCTGGATCGCCACCTGCTGGGGCGCGAGAAGTTTGTGGAGCGCGTGTGGCAGTGGAAAGGGGAATCCGGCGGCAAGATAATTAACCAGCTAAAAGAGCTGGGAGCATCGTGCGACTGGGACAGGGCGCGCTTTACCATGGACGAAGGGCTTTCCCGCGCCGTGCGCGAGGTGTTTGTGCGGCTGTACGAAGAGGGGCTTATCTATCGCGCCAACTACATAACCAACTGGTGCCCCCGTTGCCAAACCGCTCTCTCCGACCTGGAGGTGGAATTCGCCGACCGCAACTCGCACCTTTATAGCATCGACTATGAGCTTGCCGATGGAAGCGGCAAGCTGACCGTAGCCACCACCCGCCCCGAAACAATGTTGGGCGATACCGCAGTGGCGGTGAACCCGGAGGACGGGCGTTACAAACAGCATATCGGGAAGATGGTGCGCCTACCGCTGGCGGGGCGCGAGATACCGGTGATAGCCGACAGCTATGTGGCGATGGATTTTGGAACCGGCGCCCTGAAAATAACGCCCGCACACGATCCCAACGACTTCGAGATGGGGAAACGACACAACCTTCCCACGCTGGCGGTGATGGGCAAAGATGGCAGGATGATAAACGTGCCGCCCCGCTATCTGGGGCATTCCCGCGAGGATTGCCGCAAGATGGTTGTGGAAGACCTGAAAGAGAAGGGATTGTTGGGCGATGTCGTAGCCCACAAGAACGCGGTGGGCGAATGCTACAGATGCAAGACCACGGTGGAGCCGTACCTGAGCATGCAGTGGTTCGTTAAAACCGCGCCGCTTGCCGCAGAGGCGATAAAGGCTGTTGAAAACGGCGACATAAAGTTCGTCCCGCAAGGATGGGAGAATACATATTTCGAATGGATGCGCAACATCCGCGATTGGTGCATAAGCCGCCAGATATGGTGGGGACACCGCATACCCGCGTGGTACTGCACGGATTGCGGCCATATAAACGTGTCGCGCACCGACGTTGCCCACTGCGGAAAGTGCCAAAGCAAAAACCTGGAGCAGGAAAGCGACGTGCTGGACACATGGTTTTCTTCCGCGCTGTGGCCCTTTTCCACATTGGGCTGGCCGGACGAGACCGAGGCGATGAAAACCTTCTACCCCACCCAGGTATTGGTGACAGGGTTGGACATCATTTTCTTCTGGGTGGCGCGCATGATAATGATGGGGCTGAAGTTTACCGGTGAGCCTCCGTTTAAAACCGTATACATCCATGCGCTGGTGCGCGATGCGGAAGGCAAGAAGATGAGCAAGTCGAAGGGCAACGTGATAGACCCGCTCTCGCTGATGATGCAGTACGGCACCGACGCGCTACGCTTCACCATCTGCTCTATAGAATCGCAAGGGCGGGATGCCCGCCTATCCGAAAAACGGATAGAAGGGAACCGCAATTTCGTGAACAAGCTGTGGAACGCCTCGCGCTTCGTGCTGATGAACATCGGGGAATACGATGGCAAGGCAGACCTTTCGAAACTCAACCTGGCCGTTACCGACCGATGGATTTTAAGCAGGCTGGAAAAGACGATTGGATATGTGGATTCTTCCCTTGAAAGATTCCAGTTTAACGCTGTGGCCGCACACCTGTACAAGTTCATATGGGAAGAGTTTTGCGATTGGTACATAGAGCTTGCCAAGCCCCGGCTTCTGGGAGAAGACGCGGCGGACAAGGAAACGGTGCGGGCGGTGTTGGTACATGTATTGGATAATATCCTGCGCCTTTCGCACCCGGTAATGCCTTTCGTGACGGAAGAGATTTACCAGAAAATTCCGGGACACGGTGAATCGGTGATGATAGCGAAGTATCCGGTGTCCGACGTTGCGAGCCAAGGAAAATGGCTTAACAGGAATGTGGAAGACGAGATGGAAATAGTGATGGAGATTATTTCCTCCATCCGCTCCATAAGGCAGGAGCTTGGCATTTCGTACTCGGTGGAGCTTAGGGCCGTGGTGAAATGCCAGTCCGCCGCCGCCGTAGCGAAAGTGCTGGAACACAAGCAGTCCATCCTTTCGCTATCCCGCGCCGCCGCGCTGGATGTTTCCACAGATGCGGCACGGCCTCCCCAGTCCGCCACCGCCATACACGCGCATTCGGAAATCTATGTGCCGTTGGCGGGGCTGATAGACATTGACAAGGAGAAGGGAAGGCTGGAAAAGGAGCGGGCCAAGGTAAGCAAGGAAATAGAAATGTTCGACAAGAAATTCTCGGACGGCAATTTTGTGAAAAATGCGCCGCCGGAAGTCTTGGAAAAGGATCGCGCAAATTATGCGGAACTGAAACTGCGGCTGGCGGGCCTGAACGATTCTATCGGCTGGCTGAACCCCTAAAGGGTGTTGAAAAACCCTTAAAGACCGTCATCCTGAACGAAGTGAAGTATCCCCCCCTAGGTTAAAGAGATTCTTCGCCGCGCTTCGCTTGGCTCTGAATGACAGACTTTAAGGATTTTTCGACATACTGCTAAAGGCTGGTATCCGTCTCCTGCGCTTTTCCCAGTAGCGGGAAGCCGATTTCTTCGCGCCATTTCAGGTAGCCCCTGGCGCTTTTGCCCGCCAGCTTGCGCACTCGGGCTATGTAGTTTGTCCATTCCGCCACGCCTATCGCGCCACGCGCATCCAGCATGTTGAAGGTGTGGGAACATTTCAAGACCGTGTTGTACGCCGGGAGCACCAATTCGGCCTCCAGCAGTTTATTGGCTTCCGCTTCAAGTTTGTCGAAAAGCTCCGCGTTGAGCGTTGGGTTGCTCATCTCGAAGTTGTACTTGGAAAACTGTTGTTCGTCGGCAAGGAATATCTCGCCGTATTTCAAGGTATCGTTCCAGCGCAGGTCGTAAACGGAGTCCACGTTTTGCAGGTACATGGCTATCCGCTCCAGCCCGTAGGTGATTTCCGCCGATACCGGTTTCAAATCTATGCCGCCTACCTGCTGGAAATAGGTGAACTGTGTT
>JAHFEI010000092.1:0-3034 GCA_023248615.1 Nitrospinales bacterium
TGGTCAGATTCTCCCAGATAAACCTTCACAACAAGGCCCAGATGATGCAGATGCGCGGTATGGATTTGATATTCTGCCGGAACGCCCTGATATATTTCGACACCACCGGGAAAAAGGAAGTGAGCGATATGCTCTACGAGTCACTCTTGCCGCTTGGATACCTTGTTATAGGCCAGACGGAATCGTTGTTTAAGGTGACAACGCTGTACAACATTGTTGCCATGACAAACGTCCTCCTTTACCAAAAGCCGCTTTCGGCTGGCGGCGGAAGCCAGGTGGGCGAGCCGCCAACATCTGCGGAGCCGGTGGTATGAGCGACGCCTTCGGCAAAATAGGGGTACTTGTAGTAGACGACTCGCCATTTATGAGGATGGCGATAGGTAGGATACTGGATGGCGTTGAGGATATGCATGTGGTGGGAAGCGCCCGTAACGGAATTGAGGCCCTTGAAAAAATCAAGGAACTGTCTCCCGATGTGATAACGCTGGATGTGGAAATGCCCCAGATGAACGGGCTGGAAACGTTGAAGGCCATAATGTCTTCGCCCCAGCCGATACCGTGCATAATGGTAAGTTCGCTGGCCACCGAGGGGGCGGAGATTACCCTATCCTCCCTTGAGGAAGGAGCTCTTGATTTCATAACGAAACCGTCCTCCCTTATGGGGATGGATGTGGCTCATCTGCAAAAAGACCTTGTGGATAAGATACGTGTGGCCTCACGGATATCGCCCACGGCGCTTAAGTCCCGCTTGGTATCCTTCAAGAAGGTTCCCCTCGCTCCGTTGCCCGGAATTGTGCCATCCAACAAAAGGGGGATAGAGGCCGTGCTGATAGGGATTTCAACGGGCGGGCCGCCAGCTCTCCAGCAGATAATGCCGTTGTTGCCGCCCAATTTTCCCGCCGCCGTTGTGGTTGCGCAGCATATGCCCCCCGGCTTCACCAAGTCGATGGCGGAACGGCTGAACAAAAGTAGCCGGATAGAGGTGAAGGAGGCGGAGGAGGGCGATATAATAGCGCCAGGCAGGGTGTTGATTGCGAAATCGGGCATGCACATGGTATTTCGTGAGAAATTCGGCAGAAAGGTGGCTCATATAACATCGAAGCCGGAGGGCGAGTACTACTTCCCCAGCGTAAACGTGTTGTTTGAGTCTGCGTCCGAAACGTTTGGCGAAAGGACTATGCCGGTGATAATGACCGGCATGGGCAACGATGGAACGAGGGGGCTGAGAGCGCTGAAGAAGCGCAATGTTTTTGCGCTGGCCCAGTCGGAAGAGACATGCGCGGTGTACGGGATGCCGAAGTCCGCCATAGAGGAAGGACTGATAGACCGGGTAGCCGGGCTTGACGAGATGGTAATTGCGATAATGGAGGAGATGTAATCCATGCTACCCCTTTTGGCGGTTGCACGGTAGAATAGCCAAATTATGAGTGAGCTAAAAACGGTATTGATAATAGACGACTCCCCCACGTTTCGGACGATGGTGAGCTTCGCCTTGAAAAAGATAGCCAATTTTCAGAGGGAACTTCAGGCAGGCGACGGGCTGGAGGCGCTGGACGCGCTCGCAAAGAACCATGTGGATATGATTATCTGCGACGTGAACATGCCGAACATGAACGGGCTGGAATTCCTGAAAACCGTAAAGACAGACGAGCATATGAAATCAATACCGGTGGTGATGTTGACCACGGAAGGGAAGGAAGAGGATATGGAGCGGGCCGTGAAACTTGGCGCCAACGGCTACCTGAGCAAGCCGTTCAAGCCGCAGGCGTTGAAAGCGGAAATAGACAGGTTGATGGGGAGCTGAATTCCGGCGAGGCGTTACCAAAAAAAGCGCCAGCCATTTGATTCGTAGGCCAGGGGTGGATGTTTCGGACGCAGATGTGGAGTGTGAAGTGATGCAACAAGAAAACGCGCCCAAGTTGGATATGAGCGCCCTCAAGGTGAACCAGGCGATGATTATTCTCCTTTTGCTGGTAGCCTTTTCGCTGGGCATACCGATGCTGGTGTTATTTGTCGGTATTATCATGGCCATCGGCTCACTGCTGGGGGTTCCCGGCTTCAAGCCGGTTTATCAATATTGCCTAAAACCCCTGGGCTTGGTCAAACCAAATGTGGTGCACGAGCATCCGGCCGGGCCACGCTTCGCCCAAGGGATGGGCGCGGCCTGCGCCATTGCGGGAGCCATTTTATTGCTTGCGGGAAACCCGTATGCGGGGTGGGGGCTGGTATGGCTTGTTATCGTGCTGGCTGGCATCAATCTTTTTTCCGGGTTCTGCGCCGGGTGTTCGCTCTATTACTGGATAAAAAAAATCAAATCGCCGCTATCTTAAAGGCCGCATAGCTGGTCTCGGCTTGACGTTGGGCACAAGTCGGTTTTTAGAAAAATATTTCTTCTCGCGTAGAGTCCGATTCGCCTTTCGACCGCTAGTCCCGTCCCATCGTTACAAGACGGGACGGGTATTTTTACAAACCGCCCCTTAGACGGCTTTAAGCACTTTGTCTGTACTTGTGCGGACTTCTTTTTTCAATTTGGCTATTTTGGGGTTCTTTTTAATAAGGCCAAGTATGGAATTGGCATCCAGCACCTCAACCCGGATGACGCCTTTCTTGTCTTCCCGCACAATGAAGTTGCAAGGCATCAAAAGCCCTATGGAAGGCTCCGCTTCCAATGCGCGATCCGCAAACGGCGCGTTGCATGCCCCAAGGATTAAATATTTGGGCATGCTTTTGTTTAGTTTTTCCTTCAATGTGGCGGCTACGTCTATTTCGGTCAGCACACCCCATCCCTCAGCCTTCAGCGCATCCCTCACCTTGGCGACGGCCTCCTCGAAAGACATTTTTACTATTTTACCGTAACCATAATTCTTCACCATAAAACCTCCTGTATTGTTAATACCCCGTGTTTCACGCCTCTGCGCACCACTCTACTACAGGCTTCCTTAGCTTTCCAGCCGAAGATATTGCCGTAAAAAAAAGGGGGCAAGCACTACGGGAGCGCAGGGGGGAAGTGTGTGGAGTGTAGCCACAGGTTGCG
>JAHFEI010000092.1:3044-7394 GCA_023248615.1 Nitrospinales bacterium
CTGGCTCTGTGGGCGTATGGCAGTATTTACAAAGAGCTACGCTGGTTTTGAACTACGGCTGATGGCGCGATGGGCTATATCTTTGCGGTAGGCCATGCCGGTGAACTTTATCTTCGCGGCGCACTCGTACGCCAGCTTCGTCGCCTCCTTGATTGTCGGTGCGCTTGCGGTAACGCCCAGCACCCTGCCGCCAGCGGTTACTACCCTGCCGCCATCCAGTTTTGTTCCGGCGTGGAATACAAAAGAGTTGCCGGAGCATGAGCCAAGCCCCTCTATCGGGAACCCTTTTTTAAATTCGCCTGGGTAGCCGCCGGATGCTATGACTATGCAAACCGCCACATCGTTTTTCCACTCCAGTTTTATTTTTGATACGTCGCCAGCCGCGCTTGCTTCCAGCAGGTCTAACAGGTCGCCCTGGTAGCGGAACAGCAACGGCTGTGTTTCCGGATCGCCCAACCGAGCATTGAATTCCAGCACGAGCGGTTCCCCTTTTACCACCATAATCCCGGCGTACAAAAAGCCTCGGAATTCCGCTCCCTCCCTGCGCATGGTATCTATGAGGGGGGTGATGATGGTTTCTTTAATCTTTTGCTCCAGTTCCGGCGTTACCACAGGCGCGGGGGAGTACGCGCCCATGCCGCCTGTGTTCGGGCCATTGTCGCCGTCGAAGGCGCGTTTGTGGTCCTGTGCGCTCGCCAGCGGCACAAAGCGTTGCCCATCGGATGCAACGATGTAGCTTGCCTCTTCGCCGTCAAGAAACTGCTCGATGATTATTTTTTCGCCCGATTCGCCAAACATCTTTTGCGACATGGAGGCGGATATGAAATCTGCGGCCTCTTTTTTGTCCGCCGTTACCAGCACCCCTTTACCCGCCGCCAGCCCGTCCGCTTTTACTACCAGCGGAAACTGTGCGGTATCCAGATGCGCCAGCGCGGGGGCGAGGGCAGTGAAGGTGTGGTACTGCGCGGTCGGCACGCTCGCTTTCACCAGCATCTGTTTCATAAAAATCTTGCTCCCCTCCAGTTGCGCCGCCGCTTTGGTGGGGCCGAAAATCCGAAGCCCGTTTTGCGTAAAAAGGTCGACAACGCCCAGTACCAGCGGCGCTTCCGGGCCAATTATCGTGAAATCGATTTTTTCCTTTTTGGCAAAATCCAGTAGCGAGTGTATATCCTCCGCCGGGATGGGTATATTTTGCGCCGTTTCCGCAGTGCCAGCGTTGCCTGGCGCACAAAAGAGTTTTGATATGCGTGGGCTTTGGGCCAACTTCCATGCTATGGCGTGCTCGCGCCCGCCGCTTCCAACCAGCAACACTTTCATGACGGGTGGAAGTATACCATTATCCGGGGCTTTGGCTCTTTTCCCGTTTTTGTGGATGGATATGGCCGTCTGCGAACACCCCCGCCACTAGAGCCATATATGCTCGCCAGTTGATAAACGGCGCCAAAAGTGTTTTCATGTTTCCAGGGTTTTTAGGAAATGTTTTATTGGGTTTGTTGAGGAGAATGCAGATGAAAAAGTTTTTGTGGATGTTTGCGCTGGTGTCGGCTCTTGGGGTGCGGACGGGGTATGCTGCAGATTACGATGTGGATAAGGCGCACACCAGCATCGGTTTTTCCGTAAAACATATGGTTATATCCAGCGTGAAAGGACACTTCGGCGATTTTTCCGGCGGGTTCTCCTTTGATGAGAAGACGAAGAGCATAACAAAAGTTTTCGCCGCCATTAAAGCTACCAGCATCAACACCGACGATGCCAAGCGCGATGAACACCTGCGGTCGCCGGATTTTCTGGATGTGGCAAATTTCCCGGAAATAACATTCAACCTTAAGAAGGCGCAGGCGTCCAAAGGCGGGATACGGGTAACGGGGGATATCACCATCCACGGTGTAACGAAAGAGATAACGCTTGATGGCGAATTTAACGGGACGGCGAAAGACCCCTGGGGAAATAACCGCGTGGGCTTTACAGCATCGGGCGTTATCCATCGCGGCGATTTCGGGCTGAAGTGGAACAAGTTGCTGGAGACCGGCGGGATGGTAGTGGGCGAGGACGTGAAACTATCCGTGGAAGTAGAGGGCATAGAGAAGAAACAGGGCGCTCCTGCCGCGCATTAATGCCGGTTTGAAGTTGTATGGCGCGGTAGCTATCCTGCATATTTTTGGGGGGATGGCTGTTGCCGCGCCATCCGCCCCCGGTTGGTGAATATCGGGAGCCAAGTTGGGTATAATCCACGGATGAAGGTATTTCTTGGCAATGCGCCGTGGATAAAAGAGGGGTACACCGGTGTCCGTGCCGGGTCGCGCTGGCCGCATTTCGAGATATGCACTTCCCCTTACATGCCGTTCCCGTTTTTTCTGGCATACGCGGCGGCGTTGCTTAAAAAAAACGGGTTCGAGGTGTTGCTGGTGGATGCGATAGCCGAGCGCATAGGCGAAGACAAATATTTCCAGCGCATGGCCGCCTTCTTGCCGGACATGGTGGTACACGAAGTTTCCACAGCATCTATTGCCACCGACATCCGGCATGGCAAGCGCGTAAAGGAAATTTTGCCGTCTTCCACGCTGGTGTTGTGCGGCGCGTATGATGCGATGTACCAGCCCGAATTTCTGGCCGAACACCGCTTTGTAGATTTCGTGGCGGAAGGGGAATACGAGTTCACTCTTTTGGAACTGGCGCAAAAGTTCGATGCCACTAAGGACGGTATAGCGGGGCTTGTTTATCGTGGCGCGGATGGGGCGGTGCGAAAGAACGGCAGGAGGCCATTGGCAAAGCTGGACGACCTGCCGTGGCCCGCGCGAGAATTTTTGCCTATGGGAAATTACTGGGACAACCCCGGCGGGATACCGGCTCCCAGTTTGCAATTGCATGCCAGCAGGGGATGCCCGTTCACCTGCGCCTTTTGCGCGTGGCCGCAGATAGTGTACGGCGGCAACAAGTACCGCGCCCGCACACCCAAGGACGTGGTGGATGAAATAGAATGGTGCCGGAAAGAGTACGGCATCAAATCGTTTTATTTCGACGACGATACGTTCAACGTGGGGAAAAAACGGATACTGGAGTTGTGCGATGAGATGATACGGCGCAACCTGGGCATGCCGTGGGCCGCTATGGCGAGGGCCGATACGGCGGATGCGGAGATGCTACGCCGGATGAAGGATGCCGGGCTGGTTTCCATCAAGTACGGGGTGGAGTCCGGCGACCAGAAAATACTGGACGACTGCGGGAAGCGGCTGGACTTGGCAGTGGCTACCAAGACGATACGGGATACTGTATGGCTTGGGATAAAATGCCATCTTACGTTCACGTTCGGCCTGCCGGGAGAGACGAAGGAAACGATACGGAAAACTATGGCGCTGGCGGAGGAACTGGACCCGGACTCGGTGCAGTTTTCTATCGCCACCCCGTATCCCGGAAGTAGGTTGTACCGGGAACTGAAAGAAAAAGGACACCTGCAGAGCGACGATTTCGAGGAATATGACGGCGGCAACCGCGCCGTAATCCGCACGGAAGAACTGGAGCCACAAGAACTGGAAAAGGCCCTGCAACACGCGCAAACGACATGGTACCGCAAACGGTTTGCGCGGAAAGTGTGGGGCAACAAAACCTATTACGCCAGGGAACTGTTCAGGCATCCGCTTGTCGCCTTGCGCATGGTGGGTAACATTTTTATGGGGGCGCGTTAGCAGATGGCCGCAACGATTGAAAGCCTGCACCGGCATATCTTGATGAACAACATCCCGTTCGTGATAGAGGAGGAGCGCATCCTGCGGGAACTGCGGATAGCCAAGGTAAGCACGCTTAAAGATATGCCGGAGCAGAACATCGCCCGCTACATAAAAAAGGCGATTGATACCGGCTACGCGCTTATAGACGCAAAGGCCATCTACCGCACATTCCGGCTGGTAAAGGAAAAGGGCATATCGCCGGGGGTGGAGGGCGCTCCGGGGCTGTTGGAAAAGTGCGACTACGTGTCGTTAATGCTTACAACTATTGGCTCGGCGTTGCCTGACAGGACGGATGCGACCATCAAAACGGAAGCCACCGACGCTTTTTACCTAGAGGGGGTTGGCGGGTGGATGGCCGACTACCTAGCAGACCGCGTGGAGGAGAGGATAGTGCAAGAGTGTGCCAAAAACGGCTATACGGTCACGATGCGGTATTCGCCTGGGTACGGCGACTGGACGCTGGAAGCCCAGCCGCAGATGATGAAGCTACTGGAATCGGAACGGATAGGCGTATCGCTTACCGATACGCGCATCATGGTGCCGCGCAAATCGGTATCCGCCGCTATAGGCTGGCTTCCAAAGGCTGGCGACTGAGCGTATTGCAGCGCGATGGCTTAACAGGCTG
>JAHFEI010000093.1:0-3719 GCA_023248615.1 Nitrospinales bacterium
ATGAAAGAGAACGCCGTGAAGCGGAGCAAAGAATTGGGGCAAGACACTAACGACCCGGACTTCGCCAGAAAATCGAGGATAGCAAACTACCGCCTTTACGGCGCGCCGCACGCAATATTCCTTTACCAGCACTCGTCGCTTTCCGCATGGTCTGTGCTGGATATGGGAGCGTTTGCACAAACCATAATGCTGGCGGCCAATGCAAAAGGACTTGCCACCGTGCCGCAAGCGTTTCTGTGCGGATACGCCGCCGAGGTGAAAAAGTTTTTGGCAATACCGCACGACAGGCGGCTTGTGCTTGGAATCTCCATCGGCTACCCGGACCTTTCGGACAAGGCGGCAACTTATGTCAGCCCCAGATGCGACCTAGGCGAAGTGGCAAGATGGGTGGAGTAGGCGGCTACTGAAAAGCGCCAGCAATATCTGCCAGCATGAGCGCAAAGTCGAAACTGGGGAAAGCCAAGTTCCGGCGGGGGCATGATATCCGAACCGTCACGCCTACCCCATAGCGGGATGAGGCGTACGCCTCATCCTACTTAACGAATACTGTCAGTATAACTGCCGCTATATCGGAAATTACAAGGGTGACAAGCATTTCAAAGCTCGTCATAAAATCTTCAATACTACTCATAGTTGCTCCAAGTTCCTGGTGTTTATATGCCGCTATTGTACAACAAAAAATATAGTATGTACCATAATAATTTACTCATGTTAACTAATTGAAAATGAATGATTTGATTGTAGACTAGCTTTTTATTATTCGTTTGTTACGTTACATTATATTTTTTGCCATTACTGTATCGCTGGTTTACGTTAATCGGGTTGTTTGCCAGCAGGTGTTGGATGGGGTGGATAGGTTTTCGTGATGGTGGGAGGCGAATACCGGGCCCGGTTTCCCGGGCCCGGTTTGAACAGGACGCAGTGTTTAAAGGTGGCAGTCTTCTACAAGGAGGCGAATCCCTTAGACTCCTTACCTATAAAACCTAATTTATTGTCCGGCCCAGTTTATTTAAAAACCGGAGCCGGAGTCACTTGCTATTCGGATTACCTCTTCAGGTTTACCGCTTCGGTCAGCATTTCGTCAACGCTGGTCACTATCTTGGAGTTGGCCTGGTAGCCTCTCTGTGTCTGTATCATTTTCACGAACTCGCTTGCCAGGTCCACGTTGGAGAGTTCAAGCGAACTTCCCAGCACGGTTCCCAACCCGCCGCCGCCTGCCGTGCCCAGCAGTGGCTGGCCGGACGTCATAGACTCTGCGTACAGCGATCCGCCCATTCGGCTAAGGCCCCAGGGGCTGGGGAAATCCGCCAGTTCCAACTGGTACAGCGCCTGCGTCTGCCCGTTGGAGAACAGGCCAGCTATTACGCCCTTGCCGTCGACAGACAGTCCCTTCAGTGTGCCTGTCGAGTAACCATCCTGCACTATCGAGGTGGTCGTGGATGCCGCCGTGTAGCTCGTTACATCGCCGTACAAGGTGTTGGTGGGGTTATACAGCGCCCACGTCATCGATAGCGGTGATGCTCCGGTCGGGAAGTTGCTTATCGCGATTGCCGGGTTCGTGGCGGGTGCGATGAGCTGGCCTGCCGCGTTAAAGGTCAGTGTGCCGGTGGCGCCGGTAGTTATCGTGCCGGAAGAGGAGGCGAGGGAATAGTTCCATGTCAGGGGTGTGACTGAGGATTTGGTCATTGTTGCGGTAAGCGTCACTCTGCCGCCCAAGTTGTTGTATGTGTCGAAGCTGGTGTTAAAGGTGGCCGCCGCGCTTGCCGCCGCATTGAGGTTCATCCCCATCCTGAATGATGTGGTGGCTTTGGGTTGCGACTGCACTCCGCCTATATTAATGTTTGCCACGGTGCCGGTAGTGTTTATCACGCCGCCCACGTTCGAGGTTACTTTGAATCCTTGTATCACTTTACCGGTGCCTTCCACCAGTTGGCCCGTTTTGTCCAGGGTGAACTGCCCTGAGCGGGTGTAGTAGTTTGCGTTATTTGCTACGTCGCGCGCGACGAAGAAGCCGGAGCCTTGGATGGCCATGTCTGTGGCGTTGGCCGTGGTCTCGAACGAGCCTTGCGACCAGCTGGTCTGCACGCCGCTGAGGAAAGTGCCGCGTCCCATCTGCATGGTCGTGGAACCGTTCGAGAGCGAATTGGAAAGTATGTCCGCGAATGCGGTGCGGCTTCCCTTGAAGCCTACCGTGTTTACGTTGGCGATGTTATCGCCTATGACGTTCATAGAATTGCCGAGCGTTAAAATTCCGCTGACTCCCGAGAACATTGCGCTATTCAAACTCATGATTGCCTCCTTGCCTGTTTTTTAAAAATTCGCCTTAGTTCGTTTTCGCCGAAGCGGCCGCCTGGCCTACTTCCATCACATCAGTTGTCAATACCTTGCCAGTTCCTATCTGGAGGTAGGTTATTCCCTTGTCGTTGCTTACCGACTTTACGATACCGCGCATGAAGGTCGTTGCATCCACCGTCTGCCCCGACACGCTCTTCGCATCCACCGCGTAGGTGTACGTCCCGTCCGGTAGCCAGTTGCCTGCGTTATCTTTGGCGTTCCACTGTACAGTGTGTTCGCCGCTTGCCAGTGTGCCGCCGTTTAACGTGGCCACCACTTCGCCTGCGGAGTTGGTTATATGGATGCTCGATGTGCCTACATCGCTTGGGAGCGAGAAGGTTATTGCCGACGACGAGCTGTTGTGCACTTCCACGGTATTGCCCGCCGCCTTCACTTCCTTGCCTATCATCGCCAGCGACTGCGCATTGGCGACCGATGAGTTTATCTGCGACAAGCTCGCGAGGTTTGTGTTTACGTTAGTCAACTGCTCAAGGGAGCTGAACTGCGCCATCTGCGATGTGAACTCCGTGTTGGACTGTGGGGAGAGCGGATCCTGGTACTTGAGTTGCGTGATCATCAGTTTCAGGAACATGTCTTTTCCCATCGCGTCCTTTTTGGACACGCTGGATTTGCTGGTGCTTTGGGGCACCGCAGAGGTTTCCGTTGCAGAATTTACCATCATTTTCGTATTCCTCTTTTTTAAGCCGTAAGGTCCACAATGGAGTTGGCGGTACGCCGCCTGACGCCACCGATGCCGGGGACTGCGGCTTCCACCTTCCGGCTATTGCCAGAGGTTGCCGTTACGCCGGGGATATTTTCGGCATCCTGCCTGCCGGAGTTGTTGGAACCAAAAGATTGTCCGCCCTGCTGGCCGACGGATACGTTTATCTCTTCGACCATTATTCCCTGATGGTGGAGCGCCGTTTTCAGTTGGTCTATGTTCTGCTCCACCACCTGTTTCACGGCGAAAGACTCGACCATTATCGAGGCCTTTGCGCTGTTGTCGGTCATGGAGAGTTTTATGTCGACTGTGCCGAGTGTTTCCGGTGAGAGCGTTATCTTTGTTTCGGTGGAATTCGGAAGTTGAAGTATGGTCGCCTTCTCGACTATCTGTCCCATTATCCTGGCACTGCCTGTTTTTTCAACCTGGGCAACGGGGTCTATGCCGTGCGCCTGCTGTACCGGCGCGATGGTATGTACTGTGTTGGGCTGTGGGGTCGCCATGTTCGTGGCGGCTTTATCCAGCGCGACCGCGAAATCCGTTTTAGTGGCTTCCGCTTTTCCCTGTGCCTGGTCGGCTATTCCCTTTTCAATCCCGGCTTGAAGGTTCAGGCCGGAGTTGTCCGCGTTGCCATTGGCGCTGGTCTTTGTATTTTGTTGTACGG
>JAHFEI010000093.1:3729-7369 GCA_023248615.1 Nitrospinales bacterium
TGGCGCGGGGCTGGCAACCGGCGCATTCGCGGCCTGCTGGGTGTTTGCCGTGGTTGCCTTCACTTCCATTAAGGATACTTTAAGCGCTGAGAAAAAATTGTCCGACTGGGCCTTGTCCAGGCCGAGGATATCGGAAATCTTTTGGAATACCTGCTTCGCATCCTGCGGCTTGCCGTTGGCGCTCATGCCGAGAAGTTGCGAGATATCTTTTTGTTTGCCGTCCGGTGAAATCGCCGTCAGTGCCGGTGTTCCCTGCGCTTGGCCGGAGGTCATTGCGAGTTGCATCCTCTTCAGGTCTTCAGAGGCTATTCCCATGGCGGCTGCAAGCTTTGAAACCTGCTCGTCGCTCAGTTTGAGGGTCTTTATAAGGTCTTGCACGCTTACCGAAGCCGCTGTTTGCTCGGTTGCCGCAGGTTGCGTGTCCTGCGTTGCCACTGCCTGCGTTTTGTCGGAACCATTTAGGTCCTTTGCATTCTTTGCCGCAACGGTCTTTGCATCTTTGGTGTCCTTGGCATTTTGTGCATCTTGTGCATTGCCGGTACTTTGCGCATCCTTGGAATCCGCCTTATGTTCGGCATGCCCTATCTGTTTCGCCTGTCGTTGAATGGCTGGCTTGGGAGTAGCCTCCTTGGCAGTTGCATGGCTGGCGGCACGGTTGGCAGACTGTATGTTGCCAAGTACGGACAAGAAGGAGAAACTACCGTCCTTGCCGCCTGCTGATGTCGACGAGCCGAAGAACATGGCATTCTGTCCCGTTATCTGCGCCGTATCCGTTTTCAAGTTTAAATTTAAGTTCATATTTTCCTCTAAAGTTTTTTTCCTGTTCGGACGAATATAAGTTCAATAGCCGTGCCACATTTTTAAGCATTTAAAAACAGTGGTTTATGCTTTAGAGGTGGGTACGGCAGGTAAAATAGGTCTGCCATGACCATCCACCCGGCAAAAACTGCCCCCTTTAATTTAGGGGACACCATACTTAATTATTGCGTCTCCGCACATCACTCTTTACAATTATCCCATGGCAAGAATTGCAAGGGTTGTGGTGCCACATGTGCCGCACCATGTCACCCAGCGCGGGAACCGGCGGCAGACAACTTTTTTCGAGGATGGCGACTATCGCCTCTATTTGAGTCTTATGGCGGAATGGTGTGGGCGGTTCAATGTGCGGATATGGGCCTACTGCCTGATGCCAAACCATGTACACCTAATTGCTATCCCGCCTGATGAAGTCGGCCTTACCCGAGCCATCGGTGAAGCGCATCGCCGCTACACCCGGCATATCAATTTTCAAAAAAATTGGCGGGGACATTTGTGGCAGGGGCGCTTTGCCTCGTATCCGATGGATAATGATCACCTTGTCGCTGCGGTGCGCTATGTGGAAATGAACCCGGTTCGAGCTGGCTTGGCGAAAACGCCTGAAGAATATCCGTGGAGCAGTGCGCGTGCCCATTTGTTGGGAAGCGACGACTCGCTGGTGCAGGTAAGCGCAATGTTGGAGATAGTGAAGGACTGGCGTGGATTTTTAGATGATGCAATGACAGTTCGCGAAATGGAGCAAATCCGTCGTCATGAAAGGACGGGACGCCCAGTGGGGAATGATCAGTTTTTCACAAGTTTGGAGGATGCACTGGGTGTTTCCGTAAGACCCAAAAAGCGCGGGCCCAAATAATTATAATTTAGGGGACACCTTACTAAATTATCCTTGGCGGCGATGCCGTAATTAAGTATGGTGTCCCCTAAATTAAAGAGGTGATAGGGTTCCATTTTTTGACGGAAACCGGAGAAAGTTAGAAATTGACTAGATGTCGCACGTGTAACCTATTGATATTCATGTAAATTATATTTTGGCATGTTGATTGCTTTTATATGGTGGTGAACACAGGTCTAATATAACTTGTTGATGGGAATTTTGACGCTATGAAGATTTTTGGAATGACAACGAGCGGGATAGAGGTTGCCTCAAGGTCTCTTGATTTTGTGGCGGACGCTACGGCGCGGGCTACCACCAACATCGCAAATGCCATCGTTCCCAACTACAAGTCTGTTTCCTCGGAATTTGAAGAGGTTATGGCGCAGGCACTAAAAACGAAAGAAGAGGGCGGAATGGACAAGACCAACCCTCGCCATTTACCTATATCCCAGCTAAGCGGTATCCACCCGAGCCACCGGGTGCAACCGGGGCTAATGGGTCTGGATGGCAACACGGTAAACATGGAAACGGAAATGACTAGGCTGGGCGAGATGAACATTAAGTATTCTGCTTTTTCAACTATTGTCACCAAGGAAATGGGGACGCTTAAGAGCGCCATAAGCCTGAACGCCCAGGGATAAATAAAGGAGACATGATATGGATTTGATGACGGCTATGAAAATAAGCGCCTCCGGGCTGGCCGCACAGAGGACGCGGATGAACGTGGTTTCCAGCAACCTGGCCAACATCAATACTACGCGCACCCCCGAAGGCGGGCCATACCGGCGCAAGGAAGTGATTATGACGGCATCGCCAATGGAGGACTCATTCGGCAGGGTGCTGTCCGAGCAAGTGAGTGAACCTAAGGTCGTGACCATCGCGGAAGACCACGGTGCGTTGCAGAAGGTGTACGACCCATCCCATCCGGATGCGGACAAGGAAGGTTATGTATCGATGCCGAATGTGAACCTTATGAAGGAGATGGTGGACATGCTTTCCGCCACCCGCGCATACGAGGCGAACGCGGCGGTTATAAGCACCGTCAAGTCCATGTCCCAACGGGCCATAGACATCGGGAACAGGTAATGGGGAAAAAGGATAGAGTGAAGGTAGGAGCCGGGAGGAATCATGTTTAACCAGCTAAAGACAGCTTTTGACCAGTTCGCGAAGATGTTCAACGAACTTCCCGTTGGGAAGAAGATTGCCATCGTGTCATTTGGCGTGCTTATGTTGGTGGGCATACTGGCCACCAGTTACCTTTCCGGCGGGGAGGAGTACTCCCTGCTTTACGCCAATCTTTCGCAGGAGGATGCGCTTTCAATCTCCGAGAAATTGAAAGACAAGAAGATACTTTTCAAGCTGGAGCATGCCGGTAGCGCCATCACCGTCCCGGTGAAGGACGTGTACCAGCTTCGGCTAGAGCTGGCGGGCGAGGGGCTTCCTTCCGGCGGCGGTGTAGGCTTTGAGATATTCGACAAGACCACTTTCGGCATGACGGAGTTTGTGCAAAAGCTGAACTACCGGCGCGCACTTCAGGGCGAACTGCAACGGACCATCAACTCTATATCGTCGGTGCAGACATCCCGCGTACACATTTCGATACCCGCCAAGTCGCTATTCGAGGACGATAAACAAAAGCCGACGGCATCTGTGGTGCTGAAGCTGAAAGGCAACAAGAAGCTCCCCAAGCCGCAGGTGGAAGGCATCGCACATTTGATTTCATCATCGGTGGAGGGGCTTTCTTCCGGCGATATTACGATAGTGGACAGCAACGGAAACATACTGAGCCTTCCCGAAGAGGGGGACGACGAGGCCACCAAGCTTTCCAACAAGCAGATGGATTTCCGCAGGAACTATGAAAGCGACATCGAGAAGAGGATACGCACCATGCTCGAGAAAGCTGTCGGTAGCGGCAAGGCCATCGTTCGCGTTAACGCGATGCTGGATTTC
>JAHFEI010000094.1 GCA_023248615.1 Nitrospinales bacterium
TCAACGAAGCTATTTCCGGCAGGTTTAAGCCGATTGCGCAGTATAGGTCAAATATGGAAATGCTGGCATGGATGGTCATTAACAGGCTTTGGAAGCCGGGCATGAGGTTTTACTACAGGGGAGATAAAACACAGTACAAGGCGGAAGATGTCCAAGCGACCTTGGGCGAACTCTACACGTTTTTCGGCTCCAATCCACACTACGACCCCACACGGGACGATTATCTTTCCACCAAACGACTGCGGCAACTGTTGGTCGCGCCAAATTACGGGCTACGGGAATCTCCGAAGGAAATACGAACGGTAGACATGGTGTCGCTGGACACATGGGGGGAGTTCAGATGGAAGCGGGCGGATTTCCGGAACGCCCTGATGGAAGTGGCCCAGATGAGAATGCTTGCCGCGCGGCTGGACAAGCCATTCGACATGAAAGTATTTGCGCCCCCCTCGCAAAATGACCCCCATCTCGCGCTGGAATTTGAGCACTCACTAAAAAAAGCCATGGAAGTGCAGGAATATGAAACTACAGGTTTCAAAAAGGCGACTCTTGATTTATCATAGCCGGACAAAGATGAAAGATTGTAAAGGAAGATGACAGAAAAAACGGGAGAAAGGTACAAGACTTATTTCCTCATCGCCGATAACGACAAGGCGAAAAGGGAATCGATAATAGAGATGTTGCGTTCGCTGGGGTACGTCCATTTCGACCAGGCATCCGATGGCGCAACTGCCTTCCACATTCTCAAACGCCGCCCGATAACCTTTATCCTGGCGGCGTGGGAAATGCCGCAGATGAGCGGGCTCACCCTGCTGAAAGTCGTGTCCGCCGATGAAGAACTGTTCAAAATCCCGTTTCTCATCATGACCGCATCCATAAACAGGGATATGGTTGTGGAAGCGGGCAAGTACGGCGTAACTTCCATCCTGCTGGAGCCGATAAAAGCACAGATGCTGGAACAGAAGATAAACAACACATTCTCCAGCGCACCCGACCAGGACACCAGCAAAATGGAAAGCCTGTTCGCCCGCGCCAAGCAGCTCACTGCCGACGGCAAGTTCGATGAGGCGCTCGCCGTTTACAGGGAGATACTGGGGTCGGGAGAAGACTCGGAGGTGTATTACAACATCGGCTACATAAAGGCGGCACAAGGAAAATACGACGAGGCTATTATCGCCTTCCGCAAAGCCGTGATGCTGAACAACCTGCACGCGCGCGCCTACAAGATGATGGGCGAGGTCTACATGAAAAAGGGAGACCAGGCGGAAGCCGAAAAGCATTTCGAACGGGCCGGAAAGATTTTCCTGGAGCGCAATATGGATACCGAAGCGGAAGAAGTGTTTAAGGAAGTGTTGCGACTTAACCCGCAGGTGGTGAACATCTACAACAGCCTAGGCATAATCTACCGCAGGAGGCACAACTACGCCGAGGCGATACGGCTGTACCGCGTGGCGATACAAGTAGACCCGGAAGATGAAAACATATACTTCAACCTTGGCCGTGCCTGCTTGGAAAACAAGCAGGTGGCGGAAGCAAAGGTGGCCTTCGAGCAGGCGCTTGCCATTAACCCGGAATTCAGCGAGGCGCGCAAAATGATACACGCCATAGAGGTCGGCTTTTGACGGCATGGTACCGGTAAAAGCCAAAAAAAAAGTCTGGCTGGTCTACCTGCTTGCCTGCGCGGACGCCACCTTTTACTGCGGCATCACCAACGGCCTTGAAAAGCGGCTGAAGGCGCACAACACAGGCACGGCAAGCAAATACACCCGCTCGCGCCTGCCGGTAAAATTGAAAGCAAAAAGCCGCTTGATGACGAGAAGCAACGCGCTAAAAAGCGAGTACCGAATCAAACAGCTTCCCCGCTCCGAAAAAACAAAAGCGGTAAAAACACTTTAAAACTATCCCGCGCGAACGTGCGCCATACGCCCGGCTGGACGCTACCGTTACCTGGCGATGAACTGGCCGTACGCCTTTACCGCAATCAGGATTAACGGCGACAGGTGCAAGAACAGGTCGAAAATATCTATAGGCCTTTTCAACGTGCCGTTATAGAGCATTCCTATCTTCTCCACCAAATGCGGAGTCTGCCCGAACGGCGCAATCCCCAGCAGTACGGCGGCTATTATCAAGTAGGCCCACGGCACATCACTTAGCATATTTCTTTCCCCACTTATTCCTGTAGACCGAGAAGAACAGTATCGGAATAATGAACAGCGTAAGGATGGTGGAAGCCGTCATGCCGAATATCAAGGCCCAGCTCAGGCCGCTCCACACCGGGTCAGCCGCTATCACCAACGAGCCGAGAATGGCGGCCAGCGCCGTAAGCACAATAGGCCGGAAGCGCACCGCACCCGCTTCCACTATCGCCTCCTCTATCGGCATCTCTTTTTCCTTGTCCAGCAAAAATTCCAGCAACACAATGGAATTGCGTACCACAATGCCGGAAAGCGCGATTATGCCTATCATGGATGTGGCGGATAAAAACGCGCCCACCAGGGCAAACCCAGGCATCACCCCTATCATCGCCAGCGGTATCGCACCCATTATCACAAGCGGAATGCTGAATGAGCCAAACCGTCCCACGAGGATAAGGTAGATGAAGATAATGGCAACGAGCATGGCCATTCCCAAGTCGTACATAACATCCCATTGCAATTTCCACTCGCCGTCCCATTTGATATGGTACCCCTCCGGCAAAGGGTTCTTCCAGAAGTGGCGGATCATATCTATGACCGCGTAGGTAACGCCACGCCCTTCCATCTCGCCGAATACATACACCACCGGCTCCAGGTTCCTGTGGAATATCGGTTTTGCGACTGTGCCGGGCCGCATCTCCACCAGTTCGGACAACGGCACCGTTTCGCCGCCCTGCCCGTTTACATAAAGCTTGTTTATATCCTGTGGGCCGCTACGAGACGCTTCGGTGTAGCGCAGGTTTATCCTCACCGGGACCTTGCTGTCGGTAACGTGCAGGGTGCTTACGTCCGCGCCCTCCACACCGATATACAGGTTGTCCACTATATCTTCGGTCGATATCCTGGAAAGAAGCGCTTTCTCTTTGTAAACCCGGAAATAGTATTTGTTAACGGCGCTGGTCACGCTGTCGTCTATATCGGTTACGCCCTCCGTGCTCTCGAAAACCTTGCGGATATCGCCTGCAAGTTTTCTCTTCACCTCGTACGATGGGCCGTAAATCTCCGCCACCACTGTGGAGCGCACCGGCGGGCCTGGGGGGTCTTCCAGCAGTTTCAGGTTGGCGCCGTATTTTTCCGCCATCTTGTGCAACTTCGGCCTCAAATCCACAACAATCTCTTCGGACGAGCGTTTGCGGTCTTCCTTGCCGGAAAGGTTCACGCGGATATCCGCCATGTCTTCCTGGTTGCGGAAGGAACCGCCACGCAAAAGCCCATTGAAGTCTATTACCGAGTTGATGCCGGAAAATGTTTCGTAATCCTTCACCTCCGGAACGCTTTGCAGGAGCTTGCCCACCTCCCCCGCCAAGGCATCCGTGCGGCTAAGCACTGTGCCGCTGGGCATATCTATGGTAACAAGGAACGTGTTCTTGTTCGCCTTCGGTAGCATACGGAACTTCACCAGTTGCACCAACGGGAACATAAGTGCCAGCACCAAAACACCAGACACGATGGCGTACAGCATCCTGCGTTTTTTTCCGTCAACCAAGAACGGCATCACCAGTGCGCGATACTTTATGTACAGCCTCGTCTCGTGCAACGGCTGGTCGTGGCCGCCGTGGCTTTCTTTCAGGAACCGCGCCGCGGCCCAAGGCGTGACGATGAACGCAACCAGCAACGAAGCCAGCATCGCCACCGGCACCGTTATAGGTATCGGCCTCATGTACGGCCCCATCATGCCGGTAACAAAACCCATCGGCACAAAAGCCACTATGACAGTAAGCGTGGCAAGCACGGTGGGCGAGCCTATCTCGTGGACGGCGGTGACAGCGGAGCCAAATCGGTCATGCATATTGCGCGCGTAATGCCGGTGGATGTTCTCCACCACCACTATCGCGTCATCCACCAAAAGCCCCAGCGAAAGGATAAGCGCAAAAAGCGTAATCCTGTTGATGGTCTGGCCTATCAACATGCCCACTCCCAGCGTGAAAAACAGCGTAAGCGGGATGGCGATAGCGACGATAAGCGCCTCACGGCGGCCAAGCGTGAACGCAAGCAACGCCACCACAATGACGATAGAAACTACAAGGTGGAACACAAGCTCGTTGACGGCGTGGTTTGCCTTCTCGCCATCGTTGCGGGTGAACGCCACCTTTACACCGGCGGGGATTACGTCCTTTTTAAGTTTCTCCAGCTTTCCCAGTATCTCGTCCGCTATCTTCACGGCGTTCAACCCGCGCTTTTTGGCAAGTGCGACAGTAACCGCCCGTTGCTCCGCGCCGCCAGCGTTCCCGGAGGCCGGGCCGAAACCTATGCGGGTGGAGTGGACGGCCTTTTCCGTACCGTCGGAAATCTCCGCTAGGTCGCGCAAGTGGATTGCCTGCCTTCCGGAAGAAGCAACAACAACATTGCCGACATCGGCGGCAGTACGCAGGAAGTCGCCGGTTTCCACGTAATATTTGATCGTATCCTGGTCGAAACTGCCCACCGGTAAATTTGCATTCGACATCTGTATCATCCGTGCCACCTGTGTGGCGCTCAGCCGGTAGGCCGCCAGCCGCTCGGGATCCAGCGCCACGTTAACCTGCCGTTTTTGCCCGCCGATAACCTGCGGATTGGCAGTGCCGGGGATACGGCGCAGGTAATCCAACACGTCGTCCCCCACCTTGCGCAACGCCTGCGGGAACAGCGTATCCGAATAGAGCGTTATCGCCACAAGCGGGACATCGTCCACGTCTATCGGCTTTACAATCGGGTCAAGCGCACCGGCAGGCTTCATATCCATATTGGACATCACCTTGTCGTACAGCTTCACCAGAGAGGCTTCCTTATCCTGCCCAACATAAAACTTCACTGTGACAATCGCCAGCGAACCGCGTGAGATGGAGTACACATCCTCCACCCCGGGAATTTCCCACAGCTTTGCTTCCAGTGGCTTGGAGATATGCTCTTCCACCTCTTCGGCGCTGGCGCCTGGGTACTGCACAAACACGTTGGCGGCGGGAACGGTTATCTGCGGGTTTTCCTCGCGCGGGGTATAGATGAGCGCAAAAATCCCGAACAACACGGTGCCAACCATCACAAGTACGGTCAACCGCGAATCTATGAAATAGCGGGCTATCCGCCCAGCGAGATTAAGCCTTTCCTCTTGCACGGCGCGCTATTCCAAAAACTCGGCTTTGCCGAACATCCCTGGGTACAGCCCCTTGCGGGGCGGCAGGGATATCTCCACCACATAGGAGTGGGTGGTCTGGTCGCCGGATGGCACTATCTTTGAGACGGTACCTTTAAGCTCCGTATCGCCCAACGCATCTATCGTCACACGCGCCTTTTGCCCGGCCTTTACGAACGGCACATCCCGCTCCTTCACCGAAGTCTTGAACTTAAGCCTGGAGTGGTCCTCTACCACGAAAAGCGGATGCCCCGGAGCCGTCAGCTGTCCCACCTCCGCGCTCCGCGTAATCAACACCGCATCAAACGGCACGGTTATCCTTGTCTCACTCAACATGGCCCGTGCGGACTGTACCGCAGATTCGGCAGACCGCACCTTAGCATCGGACACTTCGGCCTCCAGCGCCGCTTGGTCTACCATATCCTCGGATATCGACTTTTGCCCGAAAAGGGTTTTCATTTTAGCTTCAAGTTTTTTCTTGTATGCGGCCTCAGCCCGCGCCTGCGTCAACATCGACTCCACCGATTGCAGGCTTGCGCGCCACTCCGCATCCTCTATGGAAAGTAAAAGCTCGCCTTCCTTTATGGTTTCCCCTTCGTCTCGGGTTATCTGCGCCACGCGCCCCATTATTTTTGTGGAAAGGGTTACCGTCCGGTTTGGCACCACCATGCCTGTGGAAAGCCGCTTTGGAGAAACTTCCCCGCCCTGTGCGAAAGCCGAAGATGAAACCGCCAGCAACATTGCCATTGCGAAAAGTCTTTTTAACATGTCACACCGTATAAATTGTTTAGCGCAGTTATTACTCGTTACATTATAGAGTCAGAACTTCCAAAAAGGATGCAGAGTCGCACCGGTAAACTTTTCTCATGCGTGAAATTTACAGGGATTATTGGGATTTACACACTCACTTGGGATATTTGTCCGGACTGACAAACGTTGGCTGGCGTAAGGGGGATTTCCCTAAACCCCTATCTTTGTAAGGCATTGGCGCCAGGCGCTGATGTCCCCTAGGACTTCCATCCCAACGGAGTAGTTCGCGTCGCCCAGTTCCTTTGCGGCGCGGCAAAGGAAGGAAAGGGACTTAAACTCTTCCTTGCCTCCCATGGTATGCACCTTGGCGGGAATAGTTTCTCCCGGACTGAGTTTGGAAGATACTTTCCCTTTAAATCCGGAATTGCTTACATCCTCAATTACGCAAGGAGTCCACCGCCCGTTGATTTTCAGGTCTATGTATTGGATTCCGCCGCGTGGCGTATAGACCGGCACAAGAGTCAACATAAACCGGCGGCTCTTGCGCTTCTCAGCTGGATGCGGCTCCTCGGCCTCGCTATAGCTACGCACCTGGTTCCTGCCGGAACATTTGGCAAGATAGAGAGCCCTATCGGCGCTGGAGATAAGCTCCGCAACACTCAATCCGCATTGCGGGAATATGGACACGCCGATAGAGATGGTCACAGGGCGGCGTTTCTTCCCTCTTCCCACAAAAATGGATTTTTCCACGCGGCTACGCAATTTCTCGGCTGTAAACATCGCCTCCTCAAGCCCGCCTTCGGCGAGAAGGATTACAAACTCCTCGCCACCGTACCGCGCAGCCAGGTCTCCCTTGCGAATATTGTCGTTCATCAAAGTTCCAAGAGATTTTAATACCCTGTCGCCAGCCGGGTGTCCAAAATGGTCGTTGACCAATTTGAAATTGTCGACGTCAATAATAAGCAAGCCGAACGGTTTTGATGTGCGTAGCGTATTGCTTAAAGTTTTCTCCATCGTCGTAACAAAATATCTCCGTGAGTAGAGACCGGTCAGGTCGTCCATTATCGCCTGCGTCTCCATTTCCCTGAATATCAGCGCTTTTTCAATTGCGCTGGCGACGTGCCTTGCCCCCGCTTCAAAAAAAAGCACGTCATTTGGCTCGAACGAGTCCGCCTTGTGCCTATGTATGTTGAATACCCCCATGACCTTGCCCTGCCGGTCTTTCAGAGGAATGCTTAAAAGCGCGCCTGTGCCCTTG
>JAHFEI010000095.1 GCA_023248615.1 Nitrospinales bacterium
TTTCGCCACTACCTCACCGGAAGAGATTACGCTTACCCCGGAAAACCCATCAGCATCGGTTGTCTTCTCGCTTCAGCTTGAAAACGGCATCTCGATAACGAAAAAACTGGCTTTCCACCATGGCTCACACGTTACAGACCTTGAGGTTGGCATGGCTCTTCCCGCCGCCGACATTACTGGCTCCACTTTCGGCATCGTTTGGAGCGGTTTGAGCGGGCAGGAAGGCACTTCTTATGTCGGCCCGGTGATATTGATGGACGGCAAGCGCCTGGCCGACGATCCGAAAAAGAAGGAGCCCAAGGACTACGACGGTAACATCGTGTGGGGCGGTGTAACGAACAAGTATTATTGCGCCGCGTTTATCACGGCGGGCGGCAAGGCCCGGATTACCACATCGCAACCTTACGACAACGGGTACGCGGTCTCGCTACAACTGCCACCTAACAACGTAAACCGCCTCTCCTTGTACGTGGGGCCCAAAGACCACAAGGAACTCGAAGTGGTGGGAAGCGAGATGGTGCGGATAATAAATTACGGCTGGTTTGACATAGTCGCCAACCCCCTTTTCTCGCTCTTGATGCTGTTCAATTCGTTCATCGGCAATTTCGGCATATCCATTATCCTCCTGACGGTGTTGGTAAAGCTTTTGTTCTGGCCCTTGTCGCAAAGCAGTTTCAGGTCGATGGAAAAAATGAAGCGCGTACAGCCGCAGATGAAAATGCTTCAGGAGCGTTACAAGAGCGACAAGGCGAAGATGAACGAGGAACTGATAGCGCTGTACCGTAAACACAAGATAAACCCCATGGCAGGTTGCCTGCCGATAATCCTCCAGATACCGGTGTTTGTGGCGCTGTACAAGGTGTTGCTGGAGACTGTAGACCTGAAGGGCGCCCCGTTTCTTTTGTGGATAACAGACCTTTCCGCGAAGGACCCGTATTATGTTACGCCGGTGCTTATGGGCATTTCCATGCTTGTACAACAGAAAATGTCCCCCGCCAGCGCCGACCCCATGCAACGAAACCTTATGTTATTTATGCCGGTGATTTTCACCGTTATGTTCATCAACTTCCCGTCCGGACTGGTAATTTACTGGCTTATCAATAATCTGTTATCGATATTGCAACAGTACTCCATCCGGATGCAAAACCAGCAAGAGGTGTGAATATGGATTGGACTGTGGCTGAAGGTGGTACGTACGAAGAAGCAGTGGCCTCGCTTTTAAAAAGCTTGGGGGCCGATAAGTCCGAAATAGAGGTCGAAGACCTCGGCGAACAGCGCAAGATGTTCGGGTTCGGCGGGGTGGTTATGCGGGTGCGCGGCAGGTTTAGGGTGGAATCGTTCCGCGATGAACCGGCCCAAAAGGCAAAGCCTGCTCCGCGACACTCCCAGCAGCATCCAGCACGCGCCGCATCCCCTAGGACACAGAAACAGTCGCAGCCGCCGCAACAGGCACAGGCTGTCAAGGAAGATGCGTCTGCATCACAGGTTGCCGAGATGGAAGAAAAAGGGTGCGCTTTCCTGGAGGAAATCGTACGGGCCATGGGAGTGGACGGAGCGACAGTAACGGCATCTTCCAGCGGTTCCACTATTACCTTGAACATTGAAAGTTCCGCAGGTGGCCTTATCATCGGCCGTAGTGGTGAAACGCTGGAGGCGCTACAGACGTTGATGGAAATTTACGCCAGCCGCCTCAACGAAGGGCGCACCAGGCTTGTGGTGGATACGGAAAACTACCGTTTGCGGCGCGAAGAAAAACTGAAGGAAACGGCATTGAAAGCCGCCGAAGAGGTAATAGCCAAAGGAAAAAAAGTTTACATGGGCTACATGAAATCCTCCGAAAGGAAGATGGTACACACTGTGTTGCAAGGCAACGACAAGGTGGAAACCAAAAGCCAGGGAGCCGGGGAAAACAGGCAGATAGTCATTTACCCCGCAAGGCACGGCGGTTCTTCCGGCAAGTAAGTTTGTAGCGGCCTTGCCGCGCTATCCGGCCAGAGCGGCGGAAAGCGCGGCAAGGTATACCGCATCAAACGGTTCGCCAGTCTTTTCGGCTATCGCCCGGCAGTCGTCGTATTCCGGTTTTATCCGTTTTTGGCCAGAAGGAGTAAGCGCCTGCTTAACCCGCACGGGGCCGAACTTCGTTTTCACCGTTGTTACCTTGCGCTCCAGCTCATAGCGCTGCACTTCGTACTGCCTTACTCCCAGAGTCGGCGTTTCTTCCAGCATCAGGTTGCGCAGGTCGGCCGACTTCAGCGGGTCGCACAGGACGGAAAGGCAGAATGCCTGCCTTCCTTTTTTCATCGTCACGGGCGATACCCATACGTCAAGCGCACCGGCAGAAAGGATTTTTAACGCCGAGTAGCCGACAGATTCCGGCGTAGCGTCATCAATATTAGTTTCTATCACCATCAGTTTTTTTGCGGCGCCGGACAGTTCCCCGATAATAAGCCGGAAAAGGTTCGGCACACGGTCTTGCCGTATTTTTGTTCCCGCGCCGTAGCCGACCATCTCCGTTTTTATGGCTGGCATCGGGCCGAATTTCGCCGCTAAAGCGGAGGCGATTGCCGCGCCTGTTGGAGTCGTCAGCTCTATTTCCGTAGCATCCGGCGCGATTGGGATGCCTTTCAACAAAAGCATCGTAGCCGGTGCGGGGATAGGCATCATGCCGTGGGAGGTATCCACAAACCCGCGCCCGGTCGGAAGCGGCGAACATTCGAACTGTTTTATTCCGAGCTTGTGGAAACCGATAGCGGCGCCTACTATATCGACTATCGAGTCAACCGCGCCAACTTCGTGAAAATGCACCTTCCCCAGCGGTTGGTTATGAACTTTTGCTTCCGCCTCCCCTATCCTGCGGAATATGCCCTGCGCCATCTCCTTAACTTCCGGCGCGAGCGCACTTTTGCCTATCAACGATTTGATAGCCGCATAATCCCGGTTTTTTTGTTTGCCGATAATTTCCACGTTAAACGTGGTGGCGTAAATTCCGCTACGCTTTACGTTACCGGTAACAAGACGGTATCCGCCCATATCAAGTTTTTTCAATTCCTTTTTCAGGTAGGCCATTGGCAGGCCGGCATCGATAAGCGAGGCTACAACCATGTCGCCGCTAATGCCGGAGAATGCGTCGAAATATGCTATTTTCATGTTATGTAATTAGACCACTAAAAGTCCCGTAAACAACACCGGAAATTATTTTGTCCGTCGGCTTTCCGTTTATCAAAGCGTAAGGAGCATCGTAACTTCGTTCACCTCGCATATTGCCCCAAGCACATCTCCGGTGACGCCGCCTATCTTGCTATCCGACATAAGCCGTAGCATGTAGGAGATTACCACCGTAATAGCCAGACATTTCGCGAACGCCTGGCCCGATACCGCCACGCCGATAGCCAAGGTGATGGCGAGCGAGTATATGAGGGCGGATGGGGAAACCTTTCCTATGAACGCTTTCCCGGTGCCGGTTGCGCGTGGGTAAACCGCCTCGAAGGATGCAAGCGACATCCCCCAGCGGGAAAAAGCGAACACGGGAATGATGGACAGCACGTTTCCGAATTCCAGCACATACCAAAGGGCGGCAAATTTCCCGATAAGAGAAAGGAAAATGGCGGTCATGCCAAATGGCCCGGCGCATGGCTCCTTCATTATCCTTAGCATCTCCTCTTTGCCCCTGCCGGAGAAAAAGGCATCCACCATGTCCGCCAACCCGTCCAGATGCAGGCCGCCGGTTATCAGCACCAGCAGGAAGAGCATCATGAATGCCGTAATCCGGTCGTCTACACCGAACCAGATAAGTATCCACGCCGCTACGGCAAGGATGAGGCCTATGACGGCGCCCACGAGCGGGAAATAGACGAAACTCTTTTCAAAATCGCTGTAGGAATAGTCGGCGTGCCCGGGCATGGGGATGCGGGTAAGGAAGGCGAACGCCAGCCGTAGGGGGTTAAACAATCCGCACCTCGTTTATCCGCATCTTGAAATTTTCCACCTATAGCGCGGTGGATACCCCCGCCTTTTTAAACGTTGCCATTTCGTTGTAAATCTTTACGGACGCTTCTATTATCGACATCGCAAGCGCCGCGCCAGTACCCTCGCCTAAACGCATATCCAAGTCCAAAATCGGCCTTATCCCCACTTCCTGGCAAACGCGCTTGTGGCCGCGCTCGTTGGAGATATGCGCCCAGAAAACACGCGGCAAAACTGCCGGTGCGCTCCGTATGGCAACAATCGCCGCGGCGGTAGATATGAAGCCGTCTACCACGACCGGCACCTTGCTTTTGGCGGCTCCCAACACCAGGCCGGTGAGGCCAGCTATTTCCAGCCCTCCAAGTTTCATAAGCGCGTCCATGGGAGTTGCAAAAGGGGCGTGAAGGGCGAGAGCCTTCTTTATGACTTCCGTTTTTCGTTCAATTCCTTTTTGGTCTAGGCCCGTGCCGGGGCCGGTTATGGCTTCCGGCGATAGCCCCAGCAATGCGCAATACAGCGCAGTAGATGCGGTGGTGTTGGCAATCCCCATATCTCCCATCCCTATCAGGTGGCACCCATCCTTTGCGGCCTTCTCGGCAAGCTCTATACCTGCAAATACGGCACGCTCCATCTCTTCCGCCGTCATGGCCGCCTCTTCTGCGATATTCTTCGTCCCTTTGGCCACCTTTTTGTTTACCAGGCCGGGGGCATCCTGGAAATTAAAATTCACCCCCATGTCTACCACCACCGTTTCTATACCGGCATGGCGAGCCAGGACATTTATGGCGGCTCCGCCCCCAAGGAAGTTGAGAACCATCTGGGGCGTTACTTCCGCCGGGAAGGCGCTAACCCCTTCGCGGGCTACGCCGTGGTCTCCCGCCATGATGAAGATGGTTTTCTTACTGATTTTCGGAGGGTACGCCACGGATGTGCGCACAAAGCGTAGCGCCAGTTCTTCCAGCCTCCCCAGCGACCCCGGCGGTTTGGTAAGGCTGTCCAAATGCTCTTGTACCATCGCATCGCGCGAGCCGTCTACCGGCTCTATGGTTTCCATGTAATCAAAAATCTTTTTCACAACTTGTCTCCCTTTATGAATATCGGCAAGCCCGCCACAAGCATAACGACGCTGTGGCATACTTCTGCCATTTTTTGGTTTACCATTCCAAGTCTGTTGCAGTATTCCCTCGCAACAGGGCCAGCGGGGATTATCCCAAGCCCCACCTCGTTTGTCACCAGTATTACTGTGCCGCCGAATTTTGCGACAGATTGGGACAACTCTTCAACTTTTTGGAGGAAGGCGGTCTCGTCGGCCTGTTCCAGCATGTTGCTGGTCCATAGCGTAAGGCAGTCGATTATAAGAACCCCGTCGGAACCACGAAGCTTATCCAGCACAGGCGCTATTGCCACCGGTTCTTCTATGGTTTTCCACTGCTCCCCGCGTTCCATGCGATGGCGTTCTATGCGGCGCGCCATATCACCATCCAGCGGTTGTGCCGTGGCCACAAAAAATTTTTCGCCACCCACCGCATCGGCCAGCATTAGCGCATACCGGCTTTTGCCGCTTTTCTGTCCGCCGGTCACCAACACTTTGCGTCCCTTCATTGCGCCCTTCCCGTAGAAGTGGCATCGTACCGCGCCAAGCATTCCAGCGATTGCGCTATGTCTTCCAGCGAGAAGTTTTCTATTATCATTGCGCCCTCCAGCTTCAGCCCCGCCAGTTTTTTGATGATGTTCCCGAAAAGCTCCGGCGGGATGTGCCATAGCGGCCTGTGGTCGCGCTCGGCCACGCCGTGGATATGCGCCATCCGCATATGCTTGCCGTACATCTCCATGAACGATAGCGGGTCGCCCCCCTCGCAAAGCAAGTGTCCGATGTCGAAACATAAGGAAACGCCCAAGTCCTCTACGGAATCCCACACCTCATTGAACGGGGTACCTATGAGATTTTCAACGCACATGGTTTTTGGCTCGACCCCCGTGGTTTGCAGGATACGCGCAATCCTTTCTGCGGCGAGGCGCGTGTCGAATGTCCCTCCGTTTTTTTCCACATGAAGCACGTAGCTGGCTATGCCGAGCGGCTTGAAGCGGCTTATTACTCCCGCCACCGCCGCCTCCGGCGTTCCGCCCGGCAGGGCCATGCCCGTTGGCACCGGCAGGTGGAGCGAGTAGCTTATCCCGCCTGTTTTCAATTCTCCCAGAATCGCGATTTCCGCATCGCTTACCGGCGATTTTTCCATCGGCTCGTAGGCCAGCAATTGTACCTCGCCCACAATTCCCTTCAGCCTCCTTACGTTGTCCGAATATCCGGCAGGCCAGACGTAGGAGGATACCCCAACCTTTATCCCAAGGTTGTCGAACCTCCCACGGAATTTCTCAAGCGGATTGTCATTAATGTCCATAATACGTTCCCAAACTGGCTTTTTCCCGCGCCGGTATACGGCTAATGGAGCATGTTAACGCCACAGCGACGCAAAGGCAAAAAGTATGCACGAGATAAACGATGCCACGCGTAGCAGGCGAACCGCCGCATCTATTTGTTCCGCCCCGAGTGGGCGTTTTGTGTCCCCCAGTTGCGGCTTGGCTTTCACGACCCCGGCGTACCTGCTTGCGCCCCCCAGTTGTACGCCAAGTGCGCCTGCAAAGGCCGCCTCGGCATGTGCGCTATTGGGGCTTGGATGTTTCAGCCTGTCGCGCCACGCTACATACAACGCCCCTCGCGCATCCATCCGCAACATGAGCGACGCTAGAAAAATAATAACCAGTGAGAGCCTCGCCGGCACGAAATTCGCCGCATCGTCCAGCCGTGCGGAAACTTTGCCAAACAGTTCGTACTGTTCGTTCCGGTAGCCGACCATGGAGTCGCACGTATTCACCGCGCGGTATGCCATAGCCAGCGGCCCGCCGCCAATGGCCGCGAAGAAAAGCGGGCTTATAAGGCTGTCGACGCTATTTTCCGCCACAGTTTCTATACATGCGCGGGCTATCTCCTCCCGCGTCATCTCCTGCGTATCGCGCCCCACTATCATGGAAAGCTCCTTCTTTGCCCCATCGTCATCGCCAGCCATGAGCAACCGGCGGATTTTTATCGCCTCGTGCGCGAGCGATGCCGGAGATATGGAAAAGTAGATGAGTAGTGCCGTTGCCAAAAAACCGGCGGCGGGGTGCAAAGAAGCCGCCCACGCGGCGAAGAGGTACGAGACGGCCAATACGGACAATACCGTGACGGCGGAAAGAAGAAGCCCCGCGAGAAACAGGTTGCCGAAAATGGTGCGGTACAGCTTTTCCTGGGCCTGTATAAAAAGGCCGATGAGCCGCACCGGATGCAACCCTATGGCCGGGTCTT
>JAHFEI010000096.1 GCA_023248615.1 Nitrospinales bacterium
CAGTTTTTTTTGAAAAGGAGAGGGGGGTTAGCGCCTGATTTGCGTGAGGCAGTCCTTAAACCATTTGCAGTCCGACAGCGCACAACCGCGAATCCTCTTGAAGCAGTCGGTATGGCCTTCGATAAGCTGGATTGCGTGTATGAGGTCTTCCCGCCTGCGGTATTTCGATACGGAGTTGATGCCCAAACTGGCGGCATATTCCTTTATTTCGCCCATCGGCATCCCGATATCTTTTTCCTTCGATTTCGGGGCGGCGCCTCCATTTTTGCCGTTTCCTTTTTCCGCGCCATTCCGCAATATTTTTGATGATGCGCCGACCCGCAGTATCCCCTTAATGGAGATGTTGGATACGTCCAGCGAGGCAAGGTTGCTTCCCGCTATGTCCATATCGCCGCCTACTTTTGCGCCAACCATGCCGGTGTGCGAAAGGAATTCGGCATCGGCGATTACGCAGTTGCCGTTTATGGTTGCGGAATCCAACTGTACGTTCCCTTCGGATCGCGAGAGCGTGAGGTCCAGCGAGCCTGAAATAGTCGCCCCCACCATGCTAATCCCGCCGCTGAATACCGAAGTGCGGAGATAAAAATTTTTCTTTACCGCCATCTGCTTGGCGTGGAATGTTTCTTTGAAATAGGAATTGGAAAATAACACGTTCTGTGTGGACTTCATGTTGCTTAAATCCACTGCGCCGTCAAAGCGGCAACCTTCCATCCTTATCTCCTGGTCTAAGGTTTTGCCGGAAAGGTCCAGCCCCGATTTGAACCACGCCCCGGTAATATGGACTCCTCGGCTACTTAAAGCCCCGCGGTAAGGGTCATTCAGGATAATTTCCAGCAGGAAACCCGGGCTTATCTCCCGCCCTTCGCACAGGCCATTTGTCTGTTTTACGTCCAGCAGGCCGCCAAAGCGCGGGTCGGCATTGAAGTTCGGCTCTTCGCCACAGCAAAGCTTTTTCCATACCCACTGCTCTTGCCCGGTCCAGGACTTTTTCGGCTCAATATAAGACAAAGCGTAATTCATATGCCCCCGGCTAAGAAAAATGGCTCTCTGGCCGTTTCACGTTAAACTCAGTTTGCTAGAATCAGAAGTCTTCTCAGCCAACATAGTAAATATCGGCGCCCCCCAATAATTACTTGATGCTCATTCTAGCACCTTGGATGTCCGTTTGGAATAGCGCCGAATCACGGATGGATTGCGAGGGAGCCGCCTTGTTTCCCGAATTCATCCACCCACAAATGCGGCAGGCCAAGTTCCGCCAGCCATTGTATGCCGCCAACGCCTTTCAGCATGGCGACGGTGCTGATACTGCCTGCCTCCATGCACCGCCCGGCAATTACGCTCACCGAGGTCAGGCCGCGAACCGGCCATCCGGTAAGAGGGCTGATGATATGGCCGTATCGCACTCCGTCAATGTCTATGCACCGCTCGTAATCTCCGCTACTGGCAAGGGCCCCGTGGGACAGCTCAATGGTCGCGATGGAAGATTCCGCTTGCCTGGGGTGGCGTATGTCTACAAGCCATGGGTCATTATCCGGGTGGGGGCCGATGACGTTGATATCGCCGCCCAGGTTGACCAATCCGTGCAACACTCCCTGCGCGATGCAGGTTTCGACCATCCTGTCCGCCGCGTATTCTTTGCCGATTCCACCAAAATCCAATTCCATGCCGGGAACCAGAAATGCCAAGCCGGGATTTGTCCATAAAATTTTATCGAAGCCGATCCCCGGCAACAGGTTTTTTATCGTTTTATCGTCTGGCAGGGTGTTGGCGGAGAAATCTCCCCAGGCCTTGCGCAGTACTCCAGAGCTGATATCAAACAGCCGCCCGCTTTTCAGGTACCACCTGAAGGCGTGATCCAGCAAGTCGCCAGTTTCTTCATCAACCTCAATGCTACCGCCAGCCTGGGCGACGCGGTTGATTTTGGAAAGCAGGCTGTCGGGGTTGTACCTGGAGTAGCGGCCTTCAATCCTTTGCGCCTCGGATATGGCTAACGCCGCGATTTCTTCTGCGCGGGATTCTTCTGTGGCGTAAAAGTAGAGGTTGCAGTCCGTTCCCATTGCGGCGAACGGGAAACTGTAAAGCTCAAGCATCGATTACCAAGGGGAACCCATGGCTCAATTTCTACCATAGGCCGCAATGAAAGTCATTGCGGTTTGTTTCCCCTCTTGGCGTCGGTGGTATTTCAAAGGCCAGGTTAGGCCTTGATATTTACTCTCGCGCCTTTGCCGGGTGTAACCCTTGCCGCGCTACCGCCGCCGGATGGCGCTTTGGGGGCGGAACGACGCGCACTTGCGCCTGAACTTACTTTTGGCCTAGCTCCCGATATCTTCATTGCTATCCCTTTCTCAAGTTGTACGCCCAGTTAAACTTTAAAAGCCCTGTGTCTCACAGTTAATAGCAACTTATCGGAGTTGCGCGGCGGGAACTTTAGGCCTAAATTCAGGTGTGGAGTTATTTCTATCGGAATAATAAGCCAAAACTGTAGCCGCAGGATATAACTCACGAATATTCCATATCTTGTGCCTACGGAAGTTGCTCTATGCGGTAGCTACCTGTACTGGATATTTTTTGCCTGCTCCGACCTGTTGGTAAAAAAGCCTTGGCAAGTTCGCAGTAGGTATGGAGTGGCGCCCCAAAAAACATGAAAAAATAGTTTCTTTTAGTGTTGACACGGATTCTCCATATATGTCAACATGTGTCTCGAAGTGTCTTAAAGTGGATGGAAGTGTAAAAGATGTTTTTTGGTAATTATGCGGCCTCACTGGATGAAAAGGGCAGGGTACATGTCCCCGCTGTGCTGGCAAAGCAGGTGGGGGACAACGAGACCATGATGGTCGCCGACTGGGGCCAGTGCATCGCGGCATTCCCGCCCGCATCTTTCGAGGAAATGGGGAAGCGGCTACATGAACAAAGCAGGAGCAAGGAGCACCGCGAGCGTGTGCACCGCATCGTTTCCTCGTTTTTCGAATGCACAATAAAAAATGGGAAGTTGCTCATTCCGCAGGAACTGCGTAGCCTGAAAAAACTGGAAAAAAAGGTGAACATCGTGGGGATGTTGGAACACATAGAAATCTGGAACCATAAAGATTGGGGCAACAGGGAATCCGAGCGGGGCGCTAATGATATTCGGGATGACCTGAATGAACTCGGAATCCTTTGAGGATAGCCTAGGGCACAAACCGGTATTGCTCGACGAAGTCCTGAAGGCGTTAATGCCCAGGCCAGGCGGGCTGTACCTGGACTGCACGCTCGGTGGGGCCGGGCATGCGGAAGCCATTTTAAGTGCGGCGGGTGGGACTGCGCACCTTATCGGGATAGACCGGGATGCGCAGGCCTTGGAACGTAGTGGTAAAAGACTTGAGTCTTTTGTGGGTGGGGTTGAATTGCACTTTGGCAGGTTTGAAAACATGAAGTCTGTGCTGGCGGGGCGTACGCCGGACGGTATTCTTATGGACCTTGGGGTATCTTCGTTCATGCTGGATGACCCCATGCGCGGCTTTTCTTTCCAGTCGGACGGCCCGCTGGACATGCGGATGGACCGTTCGCAGGATTTGACCGCCGCTGATATTGTGAACACATGGTCGGTAGGGGAACTTGCCCACATATTCCGCACATACGGCGAAGAACGGCACGCCGGGCGTGTGGCGCGCCGCATAGCCATAGCGCGGGAGAATAAGCCGTTTGTATCCACACTACAGCTCGCATCCGTGGTTGCATCGTGCATACCGAGGGGGAAACAGAAAATCAATCCATCCACCCGCGTGTTTATGGCGCTTCGCATAGCGGTAAACGGCGAGTTGGAAGGGCTGGAAAATGCCGTCTTGTCCGCCATAGATTCGCTTGTTCCGGGCGGCAGGCTTGCTGTCATATCTTTCCACTCGCTGGAAGACAGGATCGTAAAACAGACGTTTGCCCGCCTCGTCAAGGGATGCACCTGCCCACCCCGGATGCCGATGTGCGTTTGCGGCAAGCTGGCGTCGGTAAAAGCTATAACGAAAAAACCGATTACCGCCACGGATGAAGAGATTGTGCGCAATCCCCGCTCGCGTAGCGCCCTGCTACGCGTGGTGGAAAAGGAGGCCGCGTGAGCGAGATACTTTCTTCCGACCGCACTTTTGCCCGCGAAAAGGCTAGGGTAAACCGGGAAGAACTTTTGTATTACATCCTGAGCGTGTTTTTTTTCCTCGTAGCGTTGCTTATATATACCTATCCGTCGGTGCAGATGGTACAGACCGTTTATCGCGAGCAGCAGGTAAAGGCCAAGGGGAAACAACTGATGGCAGAGCAGAACCGCTTGCGGCTGAAGTACGAGATGATGATGTCGCCAGATGAGATGGAAACACGCGCCGTTAACAGCGGGTTTTCGGCGCCGCAGCAAGAGCAGGTAGTGTACGTGAGGAAACTATGAAGAGCGACTACAGCCCCAACGGCGAGATGATTACGTCGCGTTCCATCAAGCTAAAGAAGATACGCCTCCTCATCACCGTACTAATGCTTCTTGCCGGTTTTGTGGCGGTGCTGGGCAGGCTTTACTACGTGCAGGTGGTGGATTACAGGCGTTATACCGACTATTCAAAGAACCAGTATCTCCAGCGGGTCAATTTCTCCCCTACTCGAGGCCGGATACTGGACAGGAATATGGTGCCTCTGGCCATCACCGTGCCGATGAAATCCGTTTTTGCATCTCCCGGCATGGTGGATGACAAGCGCGGCACGGCAACAATACTTGCGCGAGACCTAGGGATGGACGAAGGCGCACTTTTTTCCAAGCTGGAAAAGAAGGGGCAGTTCGCCTGGATAAAGCGCAAGGTAAGCGATGAGCAGTACGAGACGCTTAAATCGCGGCACCTGAAGGGGATATCCTTTGTGCCGGAAGACAGGCGTTTCTACCCGCAAAAGGGGCTTGCCTCGCGCCTTGTCGGTTTTTGCGGCCTGGATAATAACGGCCTCGCAGGGCTTGAGTACTTGTACGATAAAACGCTGGCGGGAGAGCAGATGATAATCCTGGCCCAGCGTGACGCGATGGGGAAGATATACGGGTACAACGGCGAAAAGGCGGCTGAGGGAAACTTCGAGGTTGTCTCCACAATAGATTCTAATGTGCAGTACATCGCCGAAAAGGCGGTGAAGAATGTTTTTGGGCATTATGGGCCCAAGGCGGCGCTGGCGATAGTGATGGATGTAAACAACGGCGAAGTGCTGGCGGCGGCTGAAATGCCGGAACTGGATTCTAATGACTACCTTGCCTACCCGCAGGCACGGCATCGGGCGATTTCGGTTACTCAGAACTACGAGCCGGGTTCCACCTTCAAGGTGTTCGTGGCGGCGGCGGCGATAGAGGAGGGGGTTGCTTCGCCGGACGAGGAGTTCGACTGCGAAAACGGCCATTACATAATAGGCGCCCAGAAGATAAATGACGAAATGCGCGACAAGGTCGTGCGCGAGGCGATGTCGAAAAAATATGGTGTTTTGCCTCTTCGCGATATTATCGCAAAGTCGTCCAACATAGGCATGATAAAGGTGGCGCAAAAGCTGGGTGAGAAAAGGCTATACGATTACCTGCGCCGGTTCGGGTTCGGCACGCGTACCGGCATAGACCTGCCTGGCGAGGTTTCCGGTAGCCTTCGCGACTACCATACATGGTCTACCTTCTCCATGCCGACCATATCTTTCGGGCAGGAGGTCAATGTCACCCCTATCCAGCTTGCCGCGGCCCTTTCGTCGCTTGGCAATGGCGGCATGTCGGTGAAGCCGCATCTTTTGAAGAAGATTTACAAGAACGGAGCCATGATGGTGGAATACGCCCCTCCGCCACAACGCCGGATTGTTTCGCAGGCCACCGCCCAAAAAGTTGTGGAGATGATGCATTACACCGTTACCCACGGCACCGGCAAAATGGCGCAGCTTGCTGGTTTTGAGGTGGCGGGAAAGACCGGCACCGCCCAGAAATTCGACAACGAACGCGCCCGTTATTCGGATGAGAAGACGCTCTCATCGTTCATCGCCCTTTTCCCGGTCAAAAAACCGGCTTATTCAATACTGGTGATGGTGGATGAGCCTCTTGGCTCCGGGTGGGGCGGCGAAGTGGCGGCTCCGATTGCGAGAGAAATCATAAGCGGCATGGCGCGCTACTACGGCATTCCCGCAGAAGGGCAACGCCGCTACGATGTGGAATGGCAGGCGGTAAAAGCGGCGACAATAGTTGCGGACAAGGCGAAGAAGCCGGATTCCAACGTCACCGCACTCGCCAAGAAGGACAAGGGACTTTTATGATGGTGAAAACCAGCGAGCTGTTTAACGGAGCTTCCGTAGCGTTTCCGGATATAGGGGTAACGTCGGTGGAGTGCGACAGCCGCAAGGTCATTCCGGGAAGCTGCTTCGTAGCCGTAAAGGGGTTCTCCACGGACGGGCACCTGTATATACGCGATGCCGTCAAAAAGGGAGCCAGCGTGGTTGTGGTGGAGGGCGATGTACGGACGGATGTGACGGACATCCCGGTAATTCGTGTGACCGATAGCCGGAGTGAACTTGCCAGGCTTGCCGACCGTTTTTACGGGCACCCGTCGCAAAAGCTTGGCGTGATAGGCATAACCGGCACAAACGGCAAGACTACGACATCGTTCATGATACAAAAAATGCTCGGCATTGCCGGGTTTAGCGTCTCGCGGTTCGGCACCATAGACTACGAATTCCCCGATGCCTCAATTCCCGCGCCCAATACTACGCCGGAATCGGTAGATTTACAAAAGATGTTCGCACGGGCGGCCATCCAGCCCAACCCGCGTTGCGTGATGGAGGTTAGCTCGCACGGATTGTCGCTGGGCCGGCTGGAGCACACTTCATTCAAGGGGGCGGTGTTCACCAACCTTACCCAGGACCATCTGGATTTCCACCATACGATGGAAGAATACGGCAAGGCTAAGAAAAAACTTTTCACCGATTTCGACTTGCAATACGCCGTGATAAACCGCGACGACCCGACAGGGGAGCGGTGGATAGCGGAGGGAGTGAAGGGGCGGCTGGTTTCCTTCGGCGCGTCTCCCAAGGCGGATGTGCGGCTTTTGGATGCCCGCACCGATTTCCGGGGCGGCCACATGCGCTTTGCCACGCCGCTGGGTGAAGTGGCGCTTGATATCGCCATGCCGGGCAACCACAACATACAAAACGCCATGGCCGCTTTCGCGGTGGGCGTGGCGGAAGGGTTTTCATTGGAGATAATAACGTCCGCGCTTTCGAGCCTCCAGTCCGTGCCGGGACGGTTCGAGAAGGTAGACCGGGGGCAGGATTTTGCGGTGATAGTGGATT
>JAHFEI010000097.1 GCA_023248615.1 Nitrospinales bacterium
ATAACGGAACTGGATGGTGAGGGGGAAACCGCCGGGGGCGTGGTTATCATGCGCTATGGCGGCGATGCGGAGGAGACCATACGCCGCGTGAAGGAAAAGCTGGCCGGGCTTAAGGCGGGATTGCCGGAAGGGGTGGAGATAGTTCCCGTGTATGACCGCGCCTCGCTTATCGAGCGCGCCATAGCTTTTTTGAAGGACAAGCTCCTGGAGGAGTTTGTAGTGGTTGCGATGGTCTGCGTGCTGTTTTTGATGCACCTTCGCTCCTCGCTGGTGGCGATACTTACCATCCCCGTCGGCATACTGGCGGCGTTTATCGTCATGCGGATGCAGGGAATAAACGCGAACATAATGTCGCTGGGCGGCATAGCCATAGCCATAGGGGCCATGGTGGATGCGGCGATAGTCATGATAGAAAATACGCACAAGCACCTGGAACGCGATGCGGCGAACAAGCCGCACAGGGAGATAGTGCTGGCCGCCGTGACGGAGGTGGGCCCTGCGCTTTTCTTCTGCCTGCTCATCATTACGGTTTCGTTTTTTCCTGTTTTCGCGTTGCAGGCGCAGGAGGGACGGCTCTTCTCACCCCTTGCATTCACAAAAACGTACTCAATGGCGGCCTCCGCCATCCTCGCCATAACGCTGGTGCCGGTGATGATGCTAAGTTTCGTGAAGGGTGGCATCGTGCCGGAGCACAAAAACCCCATTAACCTCTTTCTTGTTAAAACATATACGCCGTTGATACGGGGCGTGATGAGGAAAAAAGCGCTGGTTATGGCTCTTACTGTTGCCGTAGCCTTGGCCAGCCTTATCCCGTTGGCGAAACTTGGCTCCGAGTTCATGCCGCCGCTTTTCGAGGGGGACATCCTTTACATGCCGTCGCTTTACCCCGGAGTTTCGGCCACGAAGGCGGCGGAACTGCTACAACAGACCAACCGGATGATAAAAAGCATCCCGGAGGTGGAGCGCGTATTTGGCAAGGCGGGCAGGGCGGAAACCGCTACCGACCCGGCTATGTTGCCGATGTTTGAGACAACCATAACCCTGAAGCCGCCCGAGCAGTGGCGACCGGGCGTGACCGTGAAAAGCCTTATCGAGGAGTTAGACCACGCCGTGAAAATACCGGGCGTGTCGAACGTATGGACCATGCCGATTAAAAACCGGATAGATATGCTCTCCACCGGCATCAAAACTCCCGTAGGGATAAAAGTGGCCGGGGATAAGCTGGAGACCATAGGCGAAGTGGCTACGCGGATTGAGGTTATACTGCGCGACCTGCCGCACACCTCTTCTGTGTATGCCGAAAGGTCTGGCGCGGGGAACTACCTGGATTTCAACATAGACAGGGAGAAGGCCGCGCGCTACGGCCTTAAAATCGCCGACATAGAAGAGGTAATAGGTTCGGCCATCGGCGGGATGAAGGTTGGCGAAACCGTGGAAGGGCGCGAACGCTACCCGATAAACGTGCGCTATCGGCGGGAACTACGGGATAACGTGGAAGACCTGCGCCGGGTGCTGGTGCCAGCGCCGCGCGGCGAAATGGTGCCGCTGGCGCAGTTGGCGGATATCCGCATAGCCTCCGGCCCGCCGGAGATAAAAAGCGAAAACGCCAGGCTAAACGTATGGGTTTACATCGACATAAAAGACATCGATGTAGGCACCTATGTTGACGGGGCGAAGGATGCCATAACCAAAAAGCTTTCCCTACCGCCGGGTGTCTCTATTACATGGAGCGGCCAGTACCAGTATATGGAGCGGGCGAAAGAAAGGCTGAAGATGGTGGTGCCGATGACGCTACTTATCATCTTCCTGCTTTTGTACCTGCACTTCCGCACCATCATGGAAATTTTTATCATCATGCTGGCAATCCCGCTTGCGCTTATAGGTTCCGTATGGCTTTTGTACCTGCTGGAGTACAACCTTAGCATGGCGGTGGGAATAGGCATGATTGCGCTTGCCGGTGTTGCAGTGGAGATATATGTGCTGAAAATAATGTATATTGAGCACGCCGTGGCGGAACGGAAGAGGAACGGCGAGATGAACAGCCGCGCCGACCTAGAGGCCGCGGTCATCAGCGGCTGTGCGGAACGCCTGCGGCCCATAATGATGACGAAGGCGGCGATAATCGGCGGCCTGTTGCCCATCATGTGGGGTAGCGGCACCGGTTCCGAAATTATGAAGCGCATCGCCACCCCTATGGTTGGGGGGATGCTTTCCACCGTGATTGCCAGCTTTTTTGTAGTCCCCGTGGTATATGTGCTGATTAAGCAAAAAGATTTTCCAAAGGAGAAACCATGAAAAAGGGGTACTGTTTGCCGCTTGCAGCGTTTTTCGTTATTTTTGCCATGGCGCCGCTGGCATCGGCGCATGGCGGCCAAAAACATGCGCACCATGAGGAAATGCATCACGAGGCGCCCACTGCGTCAGCTCCAGCGCAACCGCAGGCCGGGCAGATGCAGGATTCAACGGCTACATTAATGCTGGAGAACTCCAGCCTCCGCAAGGAAAATGAAAAGCTGAAATCCGAAGCGGGGATGGAGGCCGCAGGCAGGGAAGCGCCGAAGGCCAAAATGCGCACCACGTTTGTAATCGGCGGCATCGTGTTCCTGATGGCGGGGATTTTCATCCGTTACGCGCCGGGGAAGACGGGCGATGAAAACTGACGGCCTCCTTAAAGGGCTGGACTACCCTGTCCCGGAATACTCCATGCGCATAGGCTACATGCTGGGGGGGATTGCGCTTTTCCTCTTCATTATCCTTACTGTCAGCGGTTGTGTGCTGGCATGGTTCGGCTACCTGCCGACTCCGGAAGCGGCGTACAGGTCGATGGAGGCTATCACGGCATCGGAGACGCTCTCCGGCATCCGCGCGGCGCACGCTATTATCGCGGATGTATTCATCGCTTTGCTGTTGCTACACGTTGCGCGGATAGTGGCTACGAGGTCGTACCACGGTGAACGGCGCAAAACATGGAATGTCGGCATACTGCTTTTGGCGGTCACTTCGGTTTTCTATTTTTCCGGCACGGTGCTGAAGTGGGACCAGGAAGGGTACGAGGCGTTTTCGCATCTTGAGTGGCTTTTGGGCGGCGCATCGGAAACGGTTTTTGCCGGTAGCGTGCCTATGAAGATGCTGGTGCTACATATGGCGATAGCGCCTGTTTTGCTGGTTGTCCTTCTTGTAGCGCACTTGCTTTTGGTGAAGGGGCTTGGCATCTCGCCGCTCGCACCCGGCGCGGTGGAAGGCGGGAAGAGCGTAAGTTTTTTGCGCCACATGCGGTATGTGGCGGCGTATGCGTTAATAACTATCGGCCTCATAAAACTTGCGGCGGCATTTTACACCCCGCCACTGCTGTGTACGCCGATGATGGATGTGGAGTGGACAAAACCGCCATGGCCGTTTCTTTTTTTGTATCCGCTGGAAAGTTACGGCGGCATGTGGACTTTGTGGGCAGTGCCGATGGTTGTTGGCGCGGCGCTTTTTGCCATCCCTTCCCTGGTGAGGTCTGAAAAGCGGCGTGACCTCTCGCAAACCGTTTTTCTGGCCGGGGTTGCGCTGTGGGCGGTTCTTACGCTTTTGGGCGCGTGGATACCGCCTGCAAACCATATGCACTAATGGGCGCGGACTCCTTTTCCATAGGAATTCGCGGCGTATTGGCTACATGCTTCCAAAGCTGGTAAAATCCAGCAGGTGAAAAAGAAAAGGTATCCAAAGCAGCCGATAAAGGACTGGCCCGTCGCCGAGAGGCCGCGCGAGAGGCTTATCCGTTTCGGGGCAGAGGGTTTGAGCGATGCCCAGCTTTTGTCCATCATTATCGGAAACGGCTCCGGCGCATTGGGCAAAAGCGCGTTCGATTTGGGCCGTACACTGGTGGAGGAATTCGGCTCTTTGGAAGGGATAGAGACTGCGGGGGTAGCGGAACTGTGCCGGGTAGAGGGCATCACCGAAGCCAAGGCGGCGCAGGTAAAAAGCTCTTTGGAGCTTGGCAGGCGGATAGTGGCGGAAAAGCATGCCCCGTACGGCAAGGCATTTTCCACCAGCGAGGAAATTTACGGCTACTTTGCGCCATTCCTGAAAAACCTCAAAAAGGAAATTTTCAAGATTATCCTGCTGGACAGCCAAAACGTCATGATGCGAGATGTGACCATTTCCGAAGGCTCGCTGGACAAAAGTATCGTCCACCCGCGCGAGGTCTTCAAGCCAGCGATAAAGGAATCCGCCGCATCCATAATACTGATGCATAACCACCCCAGCGGCGACCCGGCTCCAAGCCGGAACGACAAGTCGATAACCGAAAAATTGGTAAGCACCGGCGAAATTGTGGGAATAAAGGTGTTAGACCATATAATCATCGGGAAGAAAGGGTACTTCAGTTTCTGCGATGAACTGATGATCTGATTTGTTGAAAGGGAAAAAATGCTGGAAGCCGAACTTTACAGACGACTAAAGGAGTTAAAGCCCATCACCGTCATCGTCATCGGCGATGTGATACTGGATGAGTACCTGGGCGGCGACATATCGCGCATATCACCGGAGGCTCCGGTCGGCGTGCTGGACTGCACCCACGATGATATGAAGCTGGGCGGGGCGGCGAACGTGGCGGCAAACTTCCGCAAGCTCCGTTGCAATGTGCATCTCATCGGCGTTACCGGCAAGGATGCGGACGCAAAGCGGCTGAAGGCGATATTGAAGGGAGAGGGGATACATACCGGCGGACTTTTGGCATCGGCGGATAGGCCCACAATAAAGAAGACCCGCGTGATGGCGCAACAGCAGCAGTTGATACGCATAGACCGGGAAAAACGCTCTGCCATCAGGCCGGAGATGGAAAAACAGGCGCTGGCGTATTTCATTAAAGTTTTGCCGAAATCCGCAGGCGTGGTCATATCGGACTACAACAAGGGGCTTTTGACCGATTCCCTGTTGCGGGAGATAATCGCCCTTTCGCGCAAGGCGAAAAAGCCGGTTATAGTCGACCCGAAGGGAGATTCATTTGCCAAATATTCCGGCGCCAGCATTATTACCCCCAACAGGCATGAACTGGAAAAGGCGTCCGGCATAAAATGCACGGATGCGAAGACGATAGAAAAGGCGGCGCGCAAGCTTATCAGGTGCGATTCGCTAGGCGCGGTGCTGGCTACGCTTAGCGCGGATGGCATGGCGCTGTTTGAAAAGGACTCCGAGGCCAGGTTCCTGCCCACGGTGGCCAAGGAGGTGTTTGACGTAACTGGCGCCGGGGATACGGTGGTTGCGGTTTTTGCGGCGTCGTTGCTGGGCGGTTTTTTGGCGGATGAGGCGGCGCGGCTGGCAAACCACGCTGGCGGGTTGCAGGTGGCGCACCTGGGCGCGGCAGGGGTGGGGCTGGACGAGATTATGCACAGCCTGGCATCCGAGGCGGGAATAAGCGAATCGAAGGTGACGGATTTAAAAACCGCAACCCAAATTGCCAATAACCTGCGGAAGAAGAACAAAAAAATTGTTTTTACCAACGGCTGTTTCGACCTCATCCACTACGGGCATATACAGTACCTGCAGAAAGCCAGAAGGCTTGGCGACAGGCTTTTTCTGGGGCTGAACTCGGATTACTCCGTGCGCAAGTTGAAAGGCCCGTCGCGCCCGGTGCTGAACGAGCACGACAGGGCGCACATCCTGGCGGCGCTGGATTGCGTAGACCAGGTGATATTGTTTGATGAGCCGACGCCGTTGAAGCTGATAAAAGGGATAAAGCCGGATTATCTTGTTAAGGGGGGCGACTACCAAATCGAGCAGATAGTCGGACACAAGGAAATAAAAGAATGGGGCGGAGAGGTGAAGACCATCCAGTACATCGAAGGGAACTCCACCACCGGCATCATCAAAAAGATTATGCGCACCCAAGAGGGCAAGGAGTAAGCGCCCCGGCTATCCGGGCGGCTGTCCTCACGCCCCTTTGGATGGTTCCGATAGGGCTTGCATGAGCCGTTTTTCGCGTTTGTCCGGCCACATGGCGATAATTGTCCCGATTCCCATAACCATGCCGCCTATCCACATCCACTTCACCAGCGGGTTGATATGCGCTTTAAACGTGGCGCTTTGGTCTTCATTCATTGCGGCGAAAATTAGGTACAGGTCTTCTTTCAGCGTTGAGAGTATGGCCACTTCGGAGTTGGGCATATCGTAGTTTTTATAGAAGTTCTTTTGCGGGAGCATATAGCCAAGTTTCTTGCCGTTTTTTTCCACCAGCATGGTGGCCACAAATTGGTCTTTGGTCGGTTTTGGTTTGTTGTAGTCCGTGCCGATATAGGTTAGCCGGTAGTCCTTGATGGCAAACGATTCGCCCGGTCGCATAGTCAATTCTTTTTCCTGGTTGAATGCGTTGCCAGTGAAGCCGATGAACATGCAGACCATGCCTATGTGGATGGTGTAGCCGCCGTAGCGCCGCTTGTTTTTTACAAACAGGTTAAACGCGCCGACAAGCAGGTTCTCCCCGTTTCCCGCCATGCGTGCCATCACGCCGCGCACTATTTCCATCAGTATGGTGGTAACCACAAACGCCGATGCAGTGAGGAAAAGCCATGCCGTTATGTCGCGCATGCCCAGCGCTATCATCGCCATGCCTCCCAGCACCGCCGCCATAAACGGCGCCATGAAGTTCCTTTGGAAGTTGGAAAGGGTCGCCTTGCGCCACGCTATCAGGGGGCACACGCCGGTAAGCACAAGCAACGCCAGGCCGATGGGCATCATGACCTTGTTGAAAAACGGTGGGCCTACGGTTATTTTTACCCCGCGCACCGCTTCGGAAATCATCGGGAAGGTGGTTCCCCACATCACGGCGAATGCAGCCCCAACCAGGATGAGGTTATTGAACAGGAAGCTGGATTCGCGGGAGACAATGGAGTCGAAGCTATTGGTGGATTGCAACATATCCCGCCTGCTGACTATCAGGTAGGAGCTGACCATTATTACCAGTATCAGGAAGCCGAGGAAGTAGTAGCCCACGGTTGACTCGCCGAACGAGTGGACGGACGATATAAGGCCGGAGCGGGTGATGAACGTGCCGAACAGCGTAAGGCAAAATGTGATGGTGACCAGCGATACGTTCCAAACCTTAAGCATCCCCCTTTTTTCCTGTATCATCACGGAGTGCAGGTAAGCCGTGCCGACAAGCCATGGCATAAAAGAGGCGTTTTCCACAGGGTCCCAGGCCCAGTACCCGCCCCAACCCAGTTCCACATAAGCCCAAATGGCGCCCAGCAGGTTTCCCATGGTCAGGAAAAACCATGCGAAGATTGTCCACCGCCTGGTG
>JAHFEI010000001.1 GCA_023248615.1 Nitrospinales bacterium
ATACCGGCCCCGGCATCTCCCCGGAGGAGTTGCCGCTTCTGTTCGGCAAGTTCGTGAAACTTTCCGCCCAACCCACAGCAGGGGAACACGGCTCCGGCCTGGGGCTGAACATATCCAGGCATATTGTGGAACTCCACGGCGGAAATATATGGGCCGAGAGCGAGCCGGGAAGGGGGGCGCAGTTCCATTTTACGCTACCGGCAAAATAAGCTTCCCGTTGCCGAGTTAGAGGGACTGTTTCGCCAGATTTTTTGGAAAGCTCCCGGTGAAATGCCTGAAAATGGCAATTTATGTCGTTTTTTTATCAAAAACTGTTCAAAATCGCAAAAAATAGGGTAGAATGCGCCATCATTCGTTAACCAGAGAGAGGACAGATAAATGGAAATAACCAGCCTTAGGCCGGGTATGAAAGTGGAGTTGGAGGGCAACGTGTATGTTGTCGTGAGCGCACACCACGTCAGCCCCGGGAATAAACGAGCCTTCGTACGGGCCAGGATAAAAAACCTGCGTACCGGCCAGTTACTTGAAAGAACCGTAAGGGAGGGTAACGATTTCCAGATACCCGACTGCGAAGAGAAGGAGATGCAGTACCTTTACCACGATGCAAGCGGCTACCACTTCATGGACAACGCCACTTACGACCAGACATTCCTTACAGACGACCAGATGGGCGAGGACAGGAAGTTCCTGCAGGAAAATGCCATGGTGAAAATTCTGTACCATAACGAAAAAGTCATCGGCGTACAGCTTCCGATATTCGTGGAAATATTGGTAAAAGAGACGGAACCCGGATTTAAGGGCGATACGGCAAGCTCGTCCACAAAACCGGCCGTAATGGAGACTGGAGCGGTTATTGGTGTGCCGCTTTTTATAAATGTTGGCGACAAAATAAAAATAGATACCCGTACCGGGGAATATCTCGAGCGGGTATAGGCCGGTTTCGGTCTGTATCCCGCCAAATGGTAAGTAATGGAAACGCAGGGGGGGCCTGATGGATATTGAAGAACTTAAAAAACTGATAAAACTTGTTGAGAAAAGTGAAATAAGGGAATTCGAGCTTGAGGAAGAAGGGCGTAAGATACGCATCTCCAAAGGGGAGAACCAGCAGTTGTCCATGCCCATGCACTACGCCCCGCAAACCCACCATATAATACCGCCAGCCCAGATATCGGCGCCAAGCTTTGAAGGCGCGGCAAAAGCGGAAGAAGCCGGCAATAAGTACCACGAGGTGAAAAGCCCGATGGTGGGAACATTCTACAGCTCGTCCTCGGAAGGGACAGAGCCTTTCGTGAAAGAAGGCGACATAGTCAAAAAGGGCCAGACGCTTTGCATAATTGAGGCGATGAAGCTGATGAATGAGATAGAAAGCGATATCGGCGGGCGTATAGTAAAAGTTCTGCCGGATAATGGGGCGCCTGTGGAATACGGCGAAAGCCTTTTCAATATCGAGCCGCTGTAACCCCCGCCGGGCCTAAAGGAAATATCGGAATATGTTTAAAAAGATACTTATCGCCAACCGTGGGGAAATAGCGTTACGCATTATCCGCGCCTGCAAGGAGATGGGCATCCGCACCGTGGCGGCCCATTCCACGGCGGATAACGATTCGCTCGCCGTGCGGATGGCAGACCAAGCCGTGTGCATCGGGCCGGGCGAAGCCACAAAAAGCTACTTGAAAATCTCGTCGCTCATTTCCGCGGCAGAGGTAACCAACTGCGATGCGGTGCATCCGGGCTACGGGTTCCTTTCGGAAAACGCGGGCTTTGCGGAGGTGTGCGGCGAGTGCAACATAACCTTCATCGGACCCACGCCGGAAGCGATGCGCCTGATGGGAAACAAAAGCGTAGCCAGGGATACTGCGGTAAAGGCTAGCGTTCCTGTAGTGCCGGGTAGCGATGGCCCGCTGGAAAAAGATGCGGATGCGGTAAGGTTTGCGTCCGAGATAGGCTACCCCGTAATCCTGAAGGCATCGGCAGGCGGCGGCGGGCGCGGTATGCGCATAGTGAACGAGGAGGCGGACCTCCTCAACGCGCTCAAGGTGGTGCAGGCAGAGGCGGGCGCGGCATTTGGCGACAAGACCATTTACATGGAAAAATACGTTACCAACCCGCGCCATGTAGAAGTGCAGATTATGGGCGACAAGCATGGGAACGCAGTACACCTGTTTGAAAGGGATTGCTCCATCCAAAGGCGGCACCAAAAGCTTATAGAAGAAGCCCCATCCGGCGCACTGGACCAGGCGCTACGCGACAGGATGACTACTGCGGCGATATCGCTGGTAAAGCATATCAACTACTATTCTGCAGGCACGATAGAGTTTTTGCTAGACGAGAATGGCAAATTTTATTTCATGGAGATGAACACCAGGGTGCAGGTAGAGCATCCCGTTACCGAGATGATAACCGACGTGGATATCATAAAAGAGCAGATAAACATCGCGGCGGGGCATAAGCTTAGCTTCGCGCAGAAAGACGTGACAATGTATGGCCACAGCATAGAGTGCCGCGTTAACGCCGAAGACCCGGATACTTTCCTCCCCAGCGTGGGAACGATAAAGGAGCTACACCTGCCGGGCGGCCCCGGCGTGCGGATAGACACCGCCGTCTATCAGGGGTACAAAATTCCCCAGTATTACGATTCACTAATAGCCAAGGTGGTTGTCCACTCGCCTACACGCATTGACTCCATCCACCGCATGCGCCGCGCACTTGGCGAATTCCATGTGGACGGCATAAAAACCACCGTGCCGCTTCTTTTGAGAATCATGGGTTCCGAGGAATTCGTAAGCGGTAAGATAAGCACCCGCTTTATCGAAGATTTCCTGAAAAACAACGCCACGCCCCAATAGCCCGAAACGCATTGCGGGGTTATTTGGCGGTGGTCTTCTCCGCTTTTTCCGCCATATCTTTCAGGTAGGCCTGGTGCCTTTCGGCCAGCTTCTTGTCGGAAAGCGACAGTATGCGCACCGCCATGTACGCGGCGTTTTTCGCCCCCGCACTCCCTATAGCCATCGTAGCCACCGGCACGCCGCCTGGCATCTGCACGGTGCTTAGCAAAGCGTCCATACCGTTAAGCGGCCCGCCATCCATAGGCACACCTATCACCGGCTTGTCGGTGTGGGCGGCAACCATTCCCGCCAGATGCGCCGCAAGCCCCGCCGCCGCGATAAAAACTTTTGCCCCGTTCTTCACGCTGTCTTCTATTATTCGCCGCGTGCGATCCGGCGAACGGTGTGCGCTACTGACATGCATTTCGAAAGATACGCCGAATTCCTTAAGCACTTCGGCGGTTTTTTCCATGGTCGCCCTGTCCGACTGGCTACCCATAAGGATTGATACGTCCATCGTTTATCTCCACACAAATGCGCGATTGTTTACGGTGCGGGTATAAGCCGCTTTTTTACCATCCGCGTGCTGAGCCAAATCCCGAACGGTATGAAAACGCCCATGAACACGGCTCCCAATATCGGCATACTAGCAGACCCGCCGTGAAAGAGGTAGCGGTTGATATTAACCGCGTGCGCCGTGGGAAAAAGCAGGAAGGCGGAGGAAAACCATTTCGGCAACTGCTCCGTGGGAAAGTAAATTCCGGTGAACAACATCATCGGGGTAAGGAACATCGTGAAGTAGTAATTGAACGTCTCGTAACTGCTGCTGATGGCGGTAACGCACATCGTAAGGCTACTTATAGCCAGCCCCAGCGCCGCCATGTTCAGGGCAATCAGCGGTATCTCGGCGTACTTGTCGAACAGCCCGAACAGCATAAGTATCACCAGCATGATGAGCGACGACATAAGCCCCTTCGTGGCTCCCCACAGTATTTCCCCCAGCACTATATCTTCCACGGAAAGCGGCGTAGCAAGTATCCCCTCGTAAACTTTTTGCTCCGCCATCCGCGTGTATGCGCCGAACGTGCACTCAAACGCGGCGGCGTTCATGGCGGCGGCGGCCATCATGCCGGGCGCGATGAACTCCATGTAGCTTACGCCACCCGCGTTTTTCACCAGTGCGCCCAGCCCCGCGCCGAAACCGAAAAGGTACAGTATCGGCTCGCCGATATTGCCTATGATGGAGGCCATGTAGTGGCTTTTAAAAACATCCACGTTTCGTTGCCACATCCTAAACCCGCGCAATATCCGTTTTTTCATCATTCCACCAATGTCCTTCCCGCCAGCTTTAGGAAAAGGTCTTCCAGCGTAGCCTTGCGGTGGAGTACGGATTTGTGCCCTATCCCCAGTAGCGACGGCACGAGGCCCGGCCCATCGCCGTAGATGTAAATCGTGTCGCCATGTATCTCGAAATTCACGCCAAGCTCCCGCACATGGTCTAGCGCCTGCTGGCGTTGCTCCTCTTCCACATGCAGTTCTATAACCTCCTGCCCGATTACATCCGCGATAAGTTGCGCCGGGCGGCCTTCCATCAATATCTTCCCGCCGTTCATTATGGCCACGCGGTCGCACAGCCGCTCCGCCTCTTCCATATAGTGCGTGGTGAGTATCGTGGTTATTTTCTGCTTCTTCAGCAGGTTCAGCCGCCGCCAGATGAGGTGCCGTGCCTGCGGGTCTAGCCCGGTGGTCGGCTCGTCCAGTAGCAAAAGACGCGGCCCGTTTATCAATGCGCGAGCGATGGCAAGCCGCCGTTGCATGCCGCCGGAGAGGGAAGAAAGCTTTTCGCCCTGCTTGGCGTCCAACTGCAAAAATACCAACAGCTCGTCCGCCCTGCGTTGCGCCTCTTTGTGCGGCATCTCGAAATATCGGGCGTAGGTAAGCAGGTTCTGCCTTACGGTCAAATCCCTATCCAGGTTATTTTCCTGCGAGACCACGCCGAGCGCGGATTTTATCCTGTCCGCCTGCCGGCCTATATCCATGCCCAATACGCGCAGGCTACCGCCACTGCGCGGCAAAAGCCCCTGCACCATATGCACGGTGGTGCTTTTCCCCGCGCCGTTCGGCCCCAGAAAACCGAAGCACTCGCCTTCCTCTATGGCGAAACCTATGCCATCAACGGCGCAGAACGGCCCAAAATTACGTTGCAGGTTTTTTGCTTCGACAATTGCCATGCCGCTATTTTGTATGCACCAGCCGCTTTTTACAAGCCTTCGCTTGCACGGTTAGCAAAGCCCCCGCAAGGCAGAATGGTATCCTCGAAACCTATGAGAGCCAACGCCGTGCGCCGCAAAGCGGCTCGCCACGAGGCGTAGCTCACAATTTTATTTTGTCTTTCGCAAACGCAATGATCTTTTCCGCCCTCTCAAATGCTTCCTGTGCTTCGGGCAATAGGATTTCGCGCCAATTTTCGGCATAGCGGTCAACTCCCGCATAGCTCGCCATTTCCGCCAACAGTGGAACCACTTCCATGAAAGAGTTATCCAGTTTGGCGCAAAGGCCGATGAGTCGCCCCAAATCATGGGTCTTTTCTACCGACTGGTCTTTGTATGCCAAGTAGGCCTTGAGAATTTTTTCAACGGTTTGGTGTGAATGAAAGCAAAGTGTATCCGTTATGGGATGGGCAGATAAGACGATTAGCCGCGCCGTGTTGAAGTCGTTCTCCGCTTTAATGATCCATCGTTCGACCTCTATCCGCTTTTCTTCATCCGTAGCAAATAACCCCACGTTCCGACACTTCGCGGGCAAGGGTGTTGACGAACTTTTTCCTCGTTTCCAATTCATGCGGCCTCATCACGAAAACATCCATCGAAAAATCTCTCGGCATAAAAAGCCGTTGGATTTCCACTTCTATTTCACGTGTAGACTTCGGGCCGGAATAGACCACTACCAAATCAACGTCGCTTTCCGGTGTGGCCGTGCCTCTGGCGCGGGAACCGAAAAGGATTATCTTGTCGGGTCGTATCGCCTCGGCAATTGTCCGCGTGATTTTTTCTACCAGTGCATCCATCCGTAAACTATATGTAATGGGGGGCTTTAAGGCAAGCTATAAGGAAAATGGATGCACTAGTAAAATCGGATGCCCCGGAAATTTGTCGCGCCGTAAACCAATAAGCCATGCCCGACCCTGGCACGAATGAACTAGAAGCCGATTTTGGCTTTTACAAACGCCATGATCTTTTCTGACTTCTGCACGGCCTCCTTGGCCTCGGAGAGCGGTATTTCTTCCCAACCATCCGGGTATCGCCCCGATGCCGCGTAATCGGTAATCTCCCGCGCATCTTCAATAAGATCATGGAATTGGGGATCGGCCTTACTGCAAAGTTCAATAAGTCGAGGCAAGTAATGAATCTTTTCCACATGGAGTCCAGAATAAACAAGGAACGCCTTTAAATATTTCTCCGCCGCTTGCTGGGCATGGAAGCAAATATTATCGGTAAGCTCGGGACCCTCCACTAAAAGAAGTTTCGCGGTCTTATAATCGTGATCGGCTTTGATGCACCAACGCCCAACCGCCGTGCGTGTCTCTTCATCCATAGCAAATAACCCCACGTTCCGACACTTCGCGGGCGATAGTGTTGGCTACCTTCTTTTGGCGCTCCATTTCTTGGGGAGAAAGCACGAATAGGTCGAGCGAAAAGTCGGGATGGTCAAAAAGCCTGTGTACACTAAGGCGGACATCCCGTTTTGACTTCGGGCCGGAATAGACCACTACCAAATCAACGTCGCTTTCCGGTGTGGCCGTGCCTCTGGCGCGGGAACCGAAAAGGATTATCTTGTCGGGTCGTATCGCCTCGGCAATTGTCCGCGTGATTTTTTCTACCAGTGCATCCATGCGTAAACTATATGTAATGGGGGGCTTTAAGGCAAGCTATAAGGAAAATGGATGCGCTAGTAAAATCGGATGCCCCGGTTTTTTCAACCTCTGTTAGGGCACCGGCCAAAGGCGGTTACGCGGTTGGTTTGTGCGTTAGCGGTTTTCTGCGCAGTACTGTAGAGGACTCCTGCTTGCCGGCTTCTCCGGCGGCCATCAGCGTGCGCTTGAAAATTATCGGCCCCGCTATTTCGCACATGGCAATCTCCGCAATGATAAGTGTAGAAAGCGCTTCCCCCCAGCCGGGGAACTGCGACCGTATCATCATGGCAAGCCCCAGCGAGACCCCCGCCTGCGATATGAACCCGCCCCAGAGGTATTTGCGCATCCCCTCCGGCTGGCGCAAAAGTTTTGCCGCCCCCGTGGTGGCGCCCCACATCAGCACAAAACGGACTGCGAAATAAAGTAGCGCCGTAAGCCACATAGCCTTTATCACCCCCAAATCCAGCCCCGCCCCAGCAAGCGAAAAGAAAATGATAAATATCGGCATCGCCCCTTTTTCTATGGAGTGGATGAACTTCTGCCCGTCCGGCGAAAAATTGCACACGGCAAAACCGACCATGATGCATATCAGCAACATGTTCAGGTGCCAGTGCGATGCGATAACGGCGGCGATAACGGTAAGCCCCAGCGTGAACAAGACCATCTCTCCGGCAATCGCCTTTAAATAGGCCAGCACCACCGCGCCCAAAAGTGCGCCGACAGTAAGCGATACCACGACCCCATAAAACACCGACCGCGCCAGCTCCGGCAACGAAACGCCGACCGGCCCGCTGATGTCGGCCAATATCCACGACGACACAAAAGCATAAAGGGAAAAGACCGCGACATCGCCAACCACCACTACGCCGAACGTGGTTTCCGTCATCTTGCCGGAGGAGCCGGTTTCGCTTACTATCGCCACCGTTGCCGCCGGAGAGGTGCTAACCGCCACCAGCGCCATCAATATCGCCGCGTACAGCGCCATGCCGCCACCAAACGACAGGTTTAAAGCGGAGTATTTCAGCAACGGGTAAAAAACCGCGAACACACCGGCGAAAACAAAAACGAGCTGGGCTATGCCGACGGCAAAAACCGTACGCGCCTGCCGGGCAAGGGTTTCCCACCGTATCTCCCCGCCAGCGGAAAGCGCAATGTAGCCAAACGCGATGGAATCTACCAGCCGTAGCTGTTCCACATTCTGCGGCTTGAAAACCGCCAGCACACTCGGCCCGAAAATAATGCCGGACAAAAGGTACCCGGTAAGCATTGGCAGTTTTAGCCGCTCTGTTATCTTCCCGCAAAAGAAGGAGGACAAAAGGATGAAGCCCAGCACTATCGTTACCGCCACGCTACCGGAGTAGCCGCCATTGCCGAGAAAAAATGCGAGGTTCGCCATGATGAAATAGAGCATGGCGAGGATGAACAGCTTTTTCGCCATCACCCTTCCTTAAGCGTACGCGAAACCAAAAGGGGCGCCGCTATTTCGTTCATCATCATGGAGGTTACTATCACCGAAAAAACCAGCCGGGACGCCGACCCATGGTCTACGGTAAGGAAGGCGAACCCGATTATCAGCGCCATCGCGCCTTGCGAAGTAAGCGCCAGCCCACCGTTTGACGGGAAATCGAACCCTGGGTCGTACCTCTTGATAAGCCGGTAAACAAAATAATATTTCCCCGCCAGCCGCACCAGCGCCAGCGCAATGGCGACACCCACGGCAAAAAGCGATGGCACGTAGATCATCCCCGCCAGCACCAGCATAATCACATAGAACGGGCGCTCCGTATGGAATATAGCCTTGTAGATGCGGTCATCACCCTTAAGCCGGTTCGCCAGGAAAATGCCGCAAACAAGGTTGATGAAAAGCGGCGATACGTTAAGCGCCGCACCCACGCCGGAACTGAAAAACACAAACCCCGCCATCACGGTCAGTTGCTCCTTTTCGCTCAGCTCCTCGCGGGGAAGGGCGTGAAACAAAAATCCCAGCAACACGCCCGTTGCCAGCGCCTGCGCCAGAAACGCCAGCGCCACCTTGAAGTGGAGTATGTCGTGCCGCAGGAATGTAAAAGCTATCCCCACCGCCAGAGCCGATACCACCGCATCCAGGTTTGTTATCACTTGCAACAGCCGTATCATGCGCTCCCTGAATTTCATCTCCATCCGCACCAGCGCCAGCACGGTAGGGGAAGAAATGGCGAATGCCGCCGCCGTAACCAAAACCGCGCAGTAGGTAACATCGCCGTTCCACCCTTTTGCCAAGGGCAACATGGCGTAGGCCGCCAGACCGGTAACAAGTCCGGTAAGCAACGCCTGCAATACCGTTATCTTCAGGTGCCGCACATCCAGCTTTGCGAAATCGCGGAACCGCATTTGTATCCCCACCAGCAGGCCGACCCAACCAAGCCCAAGGTATATCACCACCTCCATATCCTTAAGCATCTCTTCCGGAAACAGGTCTAGCGCCATCGGCCCGATAGCAATGCCCAAAAGCATGAACTCCCAGCCGGAAAAAAAGAGGTAGCGTAAAAGGGGAGGGAGCTTATGTTTTGAAAAAATGTAAATCGAGCCGAGGTAGCTGATGAGGGCGAGGACCAAAAGGCCGAGGACGGAACTCAAACCCCGGCTCCGCTACGGGGATGCGTATCAGGAACGCAGGCCCACAGCCCTGCTGACAGGTACGGTGAAAAGTATGCCAGTGGCCGGTTCGTCGAAAGAGCCGTATATCTTCTGGATTGTGTCAATCGCATTTTTAAGCACCTCCGGTTCGTTGACCACGGAGAAGATTGTGAAGTTCGATTCCCGCGTCCCGGTGAAAAGGTTTTTGAACCCGGAAAATATCGGGATGTCCTGCGAAATTATTTTCCCCATCCCCTGGCTCTCTACGACCGTGGAGCCGCTTACGCCTGCTTCCAGCAACCCCGCCAAAACATCGTCCAGCAACTCCGGTTTGTTTATTACACAAACCAGAAGCTCCATCAGTTGTCCACCATCCTGATGGCATCCAGCACCTCCTGCGGAGTGGTGATCGACTGAAGTTTTTGCATCAGTTCCTTGTTGCGGCAAAACCGCACAATCCGCGCCAGTATCTGGATATGCAGGCGCGGCACCGCCTGCGAGCCGATAATCATAAAAACCACTTTCACCGGCTGACTGTCCACCGAGGCAAAATCCACGCCTTGCGGCAACACGCCGATGACTATTACCGTTTCGTTAAAACCCTCCAGCGATGCGTGCGGGATGGCCACAAATTCGCCCACCCCGGTAGTGCTGAGCTTTTCGCGGTCCTCCAGCTTGTTCACCAGTGTTTCCGCCCCGGTCTTGTCCAACAGCCCCGCGTTCACCAGCGATAACGAAAGCTCCTCAAACACCTTCCGCTTGGTATCGGCCTTCATGTTTAGCACAATGCAATCGGGCCGAATATATTCAGCAATACTCATCTTGTTACTCCTCTCCACCATCTTGGCCGGAGGTGTCTTTCTGGCGCATTATGAGATACGCGTTCACCACCAACCAGATTACCAGCAGGCCAAGTATTGCCATCAATACAAGGCGTACCATTTTTACCTATAACCCCAGCACATCCTGCATGTCGTACAGGCCGTTCTTTTGTTTTCCCAGCCACGCCGCGGCCATCACCGCGCCAGCCGCAAAGTTTTTCCTGCTGGCGGCCTTGTGGGTTATTTCTATGCGCTCCCCCTGGCCGCCGAATATCACCGTATGCTCTCCCACCACGTCGCCCAAACGAAGGCTCATCACCGCTATCTCTTCCGGCTTGCGTTCGCCCACAATGCCATGCCTGCCGTAAACGCCGACCTTCGAGAGGTCGCGCCCGGTCTCGGCGGCGCATATCTCCGCAAGGCGCATGGCGGTGCCGGATGGCGCGTCTTTTTTGAGCTTGTGGTGTATTTCCACTATCTCTATTTCGTACCCGGCAAGGCTACGCGCCGCCTGTGCCAACAGCTTGAACATCACGTTTACGCCAACGCTCATGTTAGGCGATCGCACACAGCGCACCTTATCGCGGTAGGACTCGATTTGCTTCACCTGCTCAGGCGAGAACCCGGTGGTGCCTATCACTATCCCTTTTCCTGCGGAGGCAATGGCCTGAAGGTGCGCCATCGTCGCTTCCGGCATGGTGAAATCTATAACGATGTCGATATCTTTTATTATCTCGTCCAGAGTGGCGGATATTTTCGGCCCGGTGCCTTTGGCAAGGATGCCAAGCATAGGAAGGATGGGCGAGCCTATCAAAGGGTGTGATTTATGCTCAGTCCCCCCGGCAAGCTCCATCTCCGTGTGCTCCAGCACCAGCCTGCATATTTCCTGCCCCATGCGCCCGGCACAACCGGTAACAGCAACTTTCAGCATTCAGTCCTCTCCCCGTTCCGTTATTCGGTAAGCGGCTATTTACGCACAGCCAAAATGCATAGTCAATGGTTGAATATACCCGCCCGAAACTGCGCATCCTGGCTCATATCCATAGTTGAAATTCGGGGTATCTTACCCTATCGAAAAAGTCTAGATACTTATCATCTTCCCAAACAAGCTCGGTAAAATTGTCATCGTCCTCATTGTAACCTTTGCAAACTACCAAAACTCGCCCGGAAGGATTAAACCTCAAAATCACTTTTGCAAGAAATGGAGAAATTCTAATTGCCATACATTTAGGCCAGCCGGTAATGGCTCTTTCCAATAAGTTAAAGCTATCCCTTGTCTCTCAATTGCCCAAAAGCGCCAACCAGCAACTTTGCTGTCTTCCTTCTCTCGCTTTTTACATCCATGCACCACGCATGTCCCTTAACCGCGAGGAGCAGCTCAATAAGTTTCTGCAATTCTTTTCTGTAGGTGGGGGCGTTTTGGCAAAGCTTGCTAATCACTTTTTTTTGTAGCACAAGCTCTTCCTTTGCTTTGTAATACTCGTAATAGGTCATGCCCCGATCGTTGATCAGTTATTGAAAAAAATCAAGATGCGTGGGATTAAAAGATTAGATTGTTCTCCACGGCAACAATCTCGGAGGTTTTTGTGTGCCATTCGGATAGTTTGTCATAGTCCATAAATTGGACCCTCTTTTTTATCGGAGTAAAAGCATTGAGAAAAAGCTTATCTGCGTACTCCGCTTTTCTTGCTTTAAGGTGTTTTTGTTTTCCATTCTACACCGGGTACTTTTAAAACTTCTTGATTGAGATAACCAAGCGTGGCAAATCCACCGCTTTGTTCCATTATTTTAACTACAGCTTCATGTTGTGTCATATTGTGCGCAAGTCCGCAAAAATCATATCAACACTAACTCTAATCCCGCTTAAACATCCAAATTTCGGACTTCCAGCGCGTGTTTGTAAATGAAGTCGCGCCTTGGCTCCACCTCTTCCCCCATCAACAGCGAGAATATGTGATCCGCTTCCACGGCGTCTTCCACCACCACTTGCAGCAGCGTCCTTGTTTCGGGGTTCATGGTGGTATCCCACAACTGCGAGGGGTTCATTTCTCCCAGGCCTTTATACCGTTGCAGGTAGGTGCCTTCCTTTGCGGAGGCCATGATATTGCCTATAAGTTCCCGGATATCGCCGCAGGCATGCGGTTCCTTGCCTTCGTGTTGTACTGTGAAGGGGGGGATGTTCCACGCGACTATCCGCTTTTTCAGTTCAAGCCCTTTCTGGTATTCGGCTGTCGCCACAAGGTCCCAGTTGATGTGGCTGTAAACGCCTGTGCGGCTGTTAAACCACTCGAAAGCGAACCCGCCGTGCACTTCGTCCTGCACCACCTTGTTTTTCGGATTTTTCATTTCCAGGTTAGCCAGCAGGTTTTCCAGGTTTTGCTTTTCTATGAAAAACTCCTTGCCCTGCACCCCGGCGCGATGCATGCCGCGTAGCAACTCTTCCGGGTATCCCTTGTTCACCAGCCGGTCTGCCGCCTGCAAATAATCGGACATCAGCGTAGCGCATTTCAGGAATTCATCTCCGGCCAGCTTGGTGCCGTTGCCAAGGATTACGCCGGTTGATTTGGCGCTTTGTTGCAACAGGTAGACGTTAAGCTCTTTTTCGTCCTTGATATATTTTTCGGATTTGCCTTTGGACAGCTTGTAAAGCGGCGGTTGCGCGATAAACAGCAAACCGCGCTTGATGACCTCTTCCATATGCCGGTAGAAAAACGTAAGCAACAAAGTGCGTATGTGCGAGCCGTCCACATCCGCGTCTGTCATAAGTATTATCTTGTGGTACCGCGCCTTGTTTACGTCGAACTCCTCCGCTCCCGCGCCGCCGCCTATGGCGGTAATCAGCGTGCGTATTTCGTTCGAGTTGAGCATCTTGTCGAAGCGGGCCTTTTCCACGTTCAGGATTTTTCCTTTCAGCGGCAGTATGGCCTGGAAGCGCCTCTCGCGCCCCTGCTTGGCGGAGCCGCCTGCGGAGTCGCCTTCCACGATATACAGTTCGCACTTTGCCGGATCGCGCTCCTGGCAGTCGGCCAGTTTTCCGGGTAGCGATGAGAACTCCATTAGCCCCTTGCGCCGCGTAAGGTCGCGCGCGCGTTTTGCCGCTTCGCGGGCGTCCGATGCCAGCACGGCTTTGTAGACAATCATCTTGCCTATGCTCGGGTTTTCTTCCAGGAACTCGTCCAGCGTTTCTTTCACCAGCGATTCGACTATTCCCTTTATGTCGCTGTTGCCCAGCTTTCCTTTTGTCTGCCCCTCGAATTGCGGGTTCACCATTTTCACGCTTATAACGGCGGACAACCCTTCGCGCACATCGTCGCCGGTGATGGCCTGGTCTTTTTTCAGCATCTTGTTGGCGGTGGCATACTGGTTTATGGAGCGCGTAAGCGCCGACCTGTACCCGGCCAGGTGTGTACCGCCCTCTACCGTGCGTATATTGTTTACGAACGAGAAAACGTCTTCCTTGTAAGTTTCGTTGTACAGCATGGCGAACTCCACGGTGGTAGTTCCCTTTTCGTTTTTCATATATATCGGTTCGGGGAAAATCGGCGTCTTCGTCCTGTTGAGGTATTTGATGAACGAGGAAATGCCGCCTTCGTAGAAAAAGTCGTGCTCCTTATCAGTTCGCTCGTCGGTTATTTTTATCCGGATGCCACTATTGAGGAACGCAAGCTCCCGCAGGCGTTGCGACAGGTAATCGAAATTAAAAATCGTTTCTTCAAAAATTTCCGGGTCGGCGTTGAACCTTATTTTGGTTCCCCTGCCTTTTGCCTCGCCTATTTTTTTAAGCGGCGAGAGCGATTTGCCGCGTTTGTATTGCTGGGTGTATACAAAGCCGTCGCGCCGTATTTCCATATCCAGGTTTTCCGCAAGAGCGTTCACCACGGATACGCCCACGCCATGCAACCCGCCGGAAATTTTGTATCCATCGCCTTCAAACTTGCCGCCAGCATGTAGGATTGTAAGCACAACCTCCGCAGTGGATATTCCCTTATCCGGATGTATCTCTACAGGTATGCCGCGTCCATCGTCTTCCACGGATATTGATTCATCCGAATGGATTATAACGTTTATGTTTTTGCAATGTCCGCCCATTGCCTCGTCTATGGCGTTATCCACCACTTCGAAAACAAGATGGTGTAATCCCTTTACGGATACATCGCCAATATACATGGCGGGTCTTTTACGTACGGCTTCCAAGCCTTCAAGGATTTTTATCTGGTCGGCGCCGTAACTGTTTACTTGTTCCATATATATATAAAATTAGTTGCAGTTGTAGGGGGTGTTGATGTTGTTGATAACGGCAATAGAGCCTGAATTATCAGTTGGTAACACTATGGATAAACTGTCGCCAACATTTGAATTGTATCCACACTTATTTTTTGCGGAACCGTATCCACAATTTATCCACAGGCGGAAAATCATCTTATTCACAATTCCAGCATCCTTTTGATTGCCGTTAAGTCCTTATAGAGCTTTGTGTTGGACTCCAAATCTTTCTTCACTTTCTGGTGCGAGTGGAGAACTGTGGAATGGTCGCGCCCGCCAAAAGCCTTGCCTATTTGCGGGAGCGAATCGTCGGTAATTTCCCTGCACAAATACATGGCTAACTGGCGCGGAATCACTAGGTTGCGGCTCCTGTTCTTCGATTTTAAATCGTTGGGCCGGAGCGAGTAATATTCCATCACCGCTTTTTGTATCCGAGGGGTGTCTATATGTTTTTTTTCTTCGGAATAGACGCCTTCGAGAGTTTCTTTTGCCAGGGTAAGGTCGATGGGCCGCCCGGTAAGCGATGCTACGGCGACAACGCGCGCCATACAGCCTTCCAGCTCGCGTATGTTCGATTTTATGGTCTCGGCCAGGAACTGCGCAACATCCTGCGGGATGGTGTACCCGTTTGCGCTCGATTTCTGGTTGATGATGGCGATTTTGGTTTCCAGGTCTGCCGCCTGTATGTCTGCTATAAGCCCGGATGCGAACCTGCTTTTCAGCCGGTCTTCCAGTTTTTTGATGTCTTTGGGAAACTGGTCGGATGAAATGACTATCTGTTTTTCGGCGTGGAATAGCTCGTTGAAGGTGTGGAAGAATTCTTCCTGCGTCCTTTCTTTTCCGGCGATGAACTGTATGTCGTCCACCAAAAGCACATCCAGGTTGCGGAAGGTGTTGCGGAATTCATCCATCTGCCCTTTTTGTATTTTGGAGATGAGCTGGTTCACCCATTGGTCGGAAGAGATGTACAGCACACGCGCATCGGGGTTTTGTTCGAGTATGTATTTGCCTATGGATTGCACCAGATGGGTTTTGCCCAATCCTACGCCGCCGTACAGGTACAGCGGGTTGTATTTGCTTCCGGGGTTTTTGGCGCAGGTAAGGGCCGATGAGTATGCGAACTCGTTACTCTTGCCCACTACGAAGGAATCGAACGAGTACTGTGGCTTGAACTGCGGCGGGAGCGCCTTCTTCTTGTGCCTTGCCACGGGGGCTGGGGCGCGTACTTCCACTTTCGGTTTTTGCGGGTCTACCACAAATTTTACCCTTACCTCCGGGCCAGCCTTCGCCACAAGCACTTCCCTTATGGCCTTCATGTAGTTTTTTTCTATCCAGTCGGCGAAAAAGGCGGATGGGACAAGTATGGAAAGCTCCCCGTCCTGCATATCGAGGGCGGTGGTCGGCTGTATGTACGAGACGAAATTGTGGGAATCTATGCTCTTCGCGAGTTCCTGTTTACATTCTTCCCACAACAAGTTCATCGGTTAGATATGGTAGATGAACCCGTGTTCGGTACGGGAAATTTTTTCTTCAAGGGAGAAGGCCTCGTTACAGACCTCGCTCAGCGTTATCGAGTAAAGGGTGGTGCGTAGCGAATCGGTTATCTTGCGCCACAGGATTTGCGTAAGGCATTTTTGCGTCTTGGAACAAAACGACGTGTTATCCACGCAGTCGGAGAGGATGATGTTCTCGTCCACCGCCTCGAATATCTCGCCGATGCTGACCTCTGCCGGTTTTTTCGCCAGTAGGTATCCGCCGCCGGGGCCGCGCACGCTTTTCACCAGCTTGGCCTTGCGTAGCTTCAGGAAAAGCTGTTCAAGGTAGTTGAGTGATATGCTTTGGCGCAGGGAGATGTTGGACAACGGAACCGGAAAATTCGCCGGTTGGGTAGCTAAATCTACCATTGCCTGGACAGCATAGTGTCCCTTTGTGGATATTTTCATAGACCGGGCAATTTTACCAATATTTCCACATATTTCAGTACATTTATTTTTTTTATGCAACTAACGCAAAACCAATGCCTTGGAGACGTAATTTCAAATTGCAACCGATAAATAAATTATCGTGTTGCATCGGTAGACACGAACAAGCTGGCGGATAAACCGAAGCCCGCGATATTTATAATACAATGCGTTTATTTTCAATGCTATATATCGCCATTTCGGCGAAAGGCCGTCATTTAGCCCAAGCCTTCGAGCATGAGATAGAACGGGCATTGAACTTTGCCGCCGCCTTGCGATATTTTTGGAAAAAGCCGCCGTTTTCTGTGACAATGTCCCACTATGAAACACGGCATGATTGTCATCAAAGGTGCGCGAGAACATAACCTCAAAAATATCGACCTGGAGCTTCCCCGCGACAAGCTGATAGTTTTTACCGGCATATCCGGTAGCGGGAAATCGTCTCTCGCGTTCGACACCATTTACGCGGAGGGGCAACGCCGCTATGTGGAATCGCTCTCCGCCTATGCCCGGCAGTTTCTGGAGCAGATGGAAAAACCGGATGTAGACCTGATAGAGGGGCTTTCCCCCGCGATATCTATAGAGCAAAAGACCACCAGCAAAAACCCGCGCTCCACCGTCGGCACGGTTACGGAGATTTACGATTACCTGCGGATACTGTTCGCCCGCGTTGGCACCGTGCATTGTTACAACTGCCACAAGCCGATTGAATCGCAGACCGTATCGCAGATAGTAGACCAACTGATGATGCTGAAAGAGGGGACGCGCATACACCTGCTTGCACCGTCCATTAAAGACCGCAAGGGGGAGTACAAAAAAGAGATAGCCGCCCTGCGCTCCAAAGGGTTTGTGCGCGCCCGCATAGACGGCAAGATGCTTGAGCTGGAAGAGGAGATTACGCTCGACAAGAAATTCAAACACTCCATAGACGTGGTGATAGACCGCCTGGTGATAAAACCGGGGCTGGAGCGCCGCCTTGCCGATAGCGTGGAGCTGGCGCTGGAAATGGGCGAATCGTTTATGACCGTGATGGTGGAAGGGGAGAAGGCGGACAGGATTTTCAGCCAGAAGTTTGCCTGCGTGCAGTGCGGCATATCGTACCCATCCATAGAGCCGCGCATGTTCAGCTTCAACAACCCGCATGGCGCATGCCCCGATTGCACCGGGCTGGGGGTGAAGATGAGCGTTAGCGAAGACCTGGTTACGCCGGATACATCGCTTACGCTTGCCGAGGGGGCCATACGGCCGTGGGGGGACAAGACATCTACCTACTATGTGAATATGCTGGAATCGCTGGCGGGGCATCTGGGTTTTGATTACCAGAAAACCAAGTGGCGCGACTTGGGCAAAGAGGTGAAGAAAACCATCCTCTACGGCTCCGGCGATGAGGAGATACGCTTCAACTACTACCGCGAGGGCAAGAAGGCGCACTACATAGGCGAGTTTGAGGGCGTTATCCCGAACCTGGAGCGCAGGTATAAGGAGACCGAATCCGACTGGTCGCGTGACGAGATAGAAGGGTATATGCGTACCGACCCGTGCCAGGCATGCGGCGGTGCGCGCCTGAGGCCGGAGGCGCTGGCGGTAAAGGTTGCCGGCAAGAGCATCATAGACGTTACGCGCTTCTCCATAAAAGAGGCGGTGGTTTTTTTCGATACTATGCCGCTGACGGCGCAACAGAAAATCATTGCTGCACGGCTGATAAAGGAAGTCCGCGAGCGGCTTGGCTTTATGCAAAACGTGGGGCTGGAATACTTGGCGCTGGATCGCGCATCTTCCTCCCTTTCCGGCGGCGAGGGACAGCGTATACGCCTTGCCACGCAGATAGGCTCCGCGCTGGTAGGCGTGCTGTACATACTGGATGAGCCGAGCATAGGGCTACACCAGCGCGATAACGACAGGCTGTTATCCACCCTTACACGGTTGCGCGACATAGGCAACACGGTGATAGTGGTGGAGCACGACAAGGACACGATAAACGCCGCCGACTACGTGGTAGATCTCGGCCCCGGCGCGGGGGTACATGGAGGCTATATAGTTTCGCAGGGGACGCCGGACCAGATAAAGGCCGACCCGAAATCCGTGACAGGCAAATACCTTACGCACTCGCTTTCCATCCCTGTACCCGCCAAGCGGCGCAAGGGGAACGGGCTTTCCATTTCCATCACCGGGGCGGCGCAAAACAACCTAAAGGGCCTAGATGTGGAGATTCCGCTAGGGACTTTTACCTGCGTTACGGGGGTTTCCGGCTCCGGCAAAAGCACTCTGATAATCGACATCCTCTACAAGGCGTTGGCGAAAAACTTTTACGGCGCGTCGGACCAGCCGGGCAAGCACAAGCAGATAAAAGGGATGGAGTTTATCGACAAGGTTATAGACATCGACCAGTCGCCCATAGGCCGCACCCCGCGCTCCAACCCGGTGACTTATACCGGAGTGTTTACGCATATCCGCGATATTTTTACTATGGTGCCGGAATCCAAAAAAAGGGGATACAAGGCGGGTCGTTTCTCGTTCAACGTAAAAGGGGGGCGGTGCGAGGCGTGCCACGGCGACGGCATCATCCGAATAGAGATGCATTTCCTGCCGGACGTGTATGTGACGTGCGAGATATGCAAAGGAAAACGGTTTAACCGCGAGACGCTGGACATCCACTACAAGGGAAGGACGATAGCGGAAGTGCTGGATATGTCTGTGGAGGAGGCGCTGGAATTTTTCGGGCCCGTGCCGCAGATAAAATCGAAAGTGCAGACGCTTTTCGACGTGGGGCTGGGCTATATACGGCTGGGGCAATCCGCCACCACGCTATCCGGCGGCGAGGCACAGCGCGTAAAACTTTCGCGCGAGCTGGGGAAGCGCGGCACCGGCAGGACTATCTACATATTAGACGAGCCGACCACCGGGCTACATTTCGACGACATCCGCAAACTGCTGGGTGTGCTGGAGCGGCTGGTGGAAAGCGGCAACTCCGTGGTGGTGATAGAGCACAACCTGGACGTGATAAAAACCGCCGATTGGATAATAGACCTCGGCCCGGAAGGCGGCGACAAGGGCGGTAGCATAGTGGCGCAGGGTACGCCGGAGCAGGTGGCGAAGGTAAAGGCAAGCTGGACTGGCAAATACCTGAAGGACGAACTGCGATGACCGGCAAGGGTAGCCGCCATCCGTTGCGGAACATAAAAATGGTGGTGGAATACGACGGCACCAATTATTTCGGCTGGCAATCGCAGGCCAAGGGAAAAACCGTGCAAACCGTGCTGGAAGAGGCTATCGAAAAAATCCTGGGACACCGCGCTCCAGTACTGGCCTCCGGGCGCACCGATTCCGGCGTACACGCGCTGGCGCAGGTGGCGAACGTGCGCGGGCATTTTCCGCTGGACGACGCCGCCTTGTTGCGCGCACTTAATTCCATGATCCCTTACGATATTTCGCTGAAGAGCGTAGAGACCGTTCCGACTGAATTTAACGCGCAAAAAAGCGCCAAATGGAAAACCTACCGCTACGTCATCTATAACGCGCCGGAACGTAGCGCACTGAACGCCCGCACCTCGTGGCATATCATCTTCCGCCTGGACATGAAGAAAATGAGGGAGGCGGCGTACCACCTGGTGGGGAAGCACGACTTCGCCTCTTTTATGGGATCAAATAGTTCCGTAAAACAGACCGTACGGAATATAATCTCCATTGAAGTGAAAAGGCGGAAAGAACTGGTGACAGTGGAGACAACTTCCGCCGGGTTTTTGAAACAGATGGTGCGCAACATAGCCGGGACGCTTGTTGAAGTTGGGAGAGGGCGGATAAAGCCTGAAGAGATGAAAACGATACTCGCCGCGAAAGACAGGAAAAAAGCGGGCCCTACCGCCCCTGCACAAGGGCTCTTTCTTGTGGAAGTGGGTTACTGAAACTCTTTTATGAATATTGGAAGTCAGAAAGTACTATGATGAGTGCAGAGAAACTGAAATGCGATTTTAAGCGCGTTGTTAAAAATTCCGCCAAGGATATTATTTATGTCTTCGTCAACTAGTGAGCCGCTTTTCCCGGTCAGGGGGAAATCGTTAAATTCTCTCCATGCGGCAAATAATCTCTTAGATATTGGTGAATCTGACGCTGATGTTCAAACTAAGAATTCTTTAGAGAAACAAGCTGCCTTAGAAGAAATCAATGCAATTGATCGTAATTTATTTCAGCACTTCTACAGTAAAATAAAAATCCAGCCTGTACTTACGCGCCAACTTGTCAGCTTTCAGGCCAATAAATCAAGGGCTACCTATCGTTGGTATAAGTATAAGGAAGCTTTTTCCGCATCCCTTATTGAATACCTGTTGGAAAAATATGGAATTTGCTCAGGTAGGATGCTGGATCCTTTTGCTGGAAGTGGTACGGCTTTATTCGTTGCAAGTGAGGCCGGAATGGACGCAGATGGCATTGAATTGCTTCCTATTGGGCAACAGATCATTTTTGCCAGAAAATGTCTTGAGGGAGAGTTTTCCAAAAATGATTTTGCCACCATTAAAGGATGGGCTAAGGAGCGCCCCTGGCACCAATCAGCAGCAAAAGTACAACTTCAACAATTGCGTATTACTAAAGGTGCTTACCCTCCGGCTACCTTTGAGTCCATAGAACGATATATGGGAGCTAGCCAGCGCGAAAACGAACGAGTTCGATCCGTATTGCAATTTATTTTATTGTGTATATTAGAATCCGTTAGTTTTACACGAAAAGACGGGCAATATCTCCGCTGGGATTATCGTTCAGGTCGTCGTCAGGGAACTAAACCTTTTGATAAAGGAATAATATTTGATTTCGATAACGCCATATGCACCAAGATAAAAGAGATTTGTCACGACTTGGAGAACGGCAAAGAATCTGGCGAATTATTTCCTGTAAAAAGGTCGGCCTTACAGGGCGGTACTCACCTTTTTGGAGGCACTTGTCTTAGCGTAATGCCGACTTTATCGAGCGGCTCATACGATGTTGTAATAACGTCTCCCCCTTACTGCAATCGTTATGATTACACTAGAACATATGCATTGGAGTTGGCATTACTTGGTGTGGGGGAACGGGAAATTTCGAGGCTTAGGCAGGAGATGCTTAGTTGTACGGTCGAAAACCGGGTTAAAGAATTGCTTGTAACTAATCAGGAGTGGACGAACGCCATAATGGCGACGGACACTCAGGAGTTATTGCAGGCCGTCCTGCGTTATTTGGAGAATGAAAAGGCGCAGGGAAGATTAAATAATAGTGGCATCCCAAGGATGGTGAGAGGTTATTTTTATGAAATGGCATGTATTATTGCTGAATGCAGCCGGGTTATGAAACCCAATGCCCCATTGTTTATGGTTAATGATAATGTGCGCTATGCTGGGGCGAGCATTTCGGTGGACTTGATTCTTTCGAATATCGCTGAAAAGCTCGGTTTCTGCGTGGAAAATATTCTTGTGCTTCCAAAGGGTAAAGGGAATAGTAGCCAACAGATGGGAAAGCATGGACGAGATCCGCTAAGGAAGTGCGTTTATATTTGGAGAAAGATGTAGTGGCGAAATACACCTTATACCGCAAGCATCTATCTAGCAGCTCCGACCTTGTAACCACCTATGAAGAAATTCGGGCTGGTTTTGTCGCGCTGGCCCTTGAAAAAAATCGGCGCGCTACGCCTTTTATCGAACAGGCGAGGTCTTTGAAAGCCGCTGCATCTCAGGCTAAGGCTCCAGCGGATTTGCTCAACATTGAAAGAATTCAGCCTGCCTTACTGACAGCAGCAGGTGTATCCGATAAAGCCACGAACCATTTATTACCCCAAGACAAGATAGATGCAATTCAGGGGCTAATATCAAAATATCTTGAACCGGCAGGGTTGGTTTTTGTTGAGGAATTGGTTTTTAGGTTTCTCTTAACCAGGGGAGACAGTCTGGGAGGTTCGATGAGAAATGTCGGAGGGGTTTTGGCAGAGCGTAAATTGACTCGTGCGACCATTGCCAATTTGAGTCTTGCTAAAACTCCCTATCAATGGCTTCATGCCGACAGCAAGGAGTGGATAATTGGGAAAGATCAAGATGCGGATATTGAACTTTACATTACCGCGCTAAGTTGGTCGAGGAAGGGCAAGAATCGCACGATGATATACAATCGTAAAGTGCCTTTCGTTAACAAAAATGTAGACCTATGCCTTTTAAATTGTGACACGCTGGGACTATCCACCGCCTTCGGCAACCCATCCCTTTACATTGCATTGGGGGAGCTTAAGGGCGGCATTGATCCAGCCGGGGCCGATGAACATTGGAAGACTGCGAGGACATCCCTTACTCGAATTCGTAAGGCATTTTCCGGTAAGAAGCTTTCACCCCACACTTTTTTTGTTGGCGCCGCCATAGAAAATAATATGGCTGAAGAAATTTGGCATCAGTTGGAAGATGGGACTATTAGTAACGCAGCAAACTTGACGAAACCTGACCAAGTTTCCTCTTTGTGTGGGTGGTTGTGCAGTTTGTAGTTTTTTTAATTAGAGAACAATCTTACATGAAAACGATACCAGCATTATGATGATAAAACCGGATAAAAAAACTTTTCTTAAGCTTGCCAAAAAGGGGAATATCGTCCCGGTTTACTGCGACCTGCTGGCAGATTTGCAAACCCCCGTGGGCGCGTTCCTGAAAATATCCAAAAGCTCCAAATACGCCTTCCTGCTCGAAAGCGTGGAGGGGGGTGAAAAGTGGGCGCGGTACACATTCCTTGGCGCATCTCCCAGCCTTGTCATAAAAACTTCCGGCAAAAACGGCGTCCGCATCACCCCGAAAGGGCGGCAGGCGTTTGTTGTCGGCACCGACCCGCTGGACGAAATAAAAAAAATAATGGCCTCCTTCAGCCCGGTAGGGGTGGAAGGGTTGCCCCCTTTCCATGGCGGCGTGGTGGGCGCGATAGGTTACGACTGCGTGCGCTTTTTCGAGGAACTGCCGGAACTGGCGAAAAAAGACACCGATTTTCCCGATACCGTTTTCATGCTTACCGACACGCTGGTAGTGTTCGATAACGTGAAGCAAAACATCAAGGTTATTGCGAACGCGCATGTAAACGGCAACGTCGGAAAAGTGTATGACGAGGCGGCGGCAAAAATACGGAAAATACTTCGCACGCTGGAAACGCCGCTTAAAAACCCCAAAACCCCTGCAGGAAAAGGGGCGGCAAAATATCTCTCTAATACTGCGGAAAAGGATTTCTACAAGTCTGTCGAACGGTGCAAGCATTACATAAAGGAAGGGGACATTTTCCAGGTGGTGCTTTCCCAGAGGCTGGCGATAAAGCTGGACATCCCCGCGTTTGACGTTTACCGGGCGCTTCGCACCGTGAACCCATCGCCATACATGTACTACCTGAAGCTGGACGACTGGGAAGTAGTGGGTGCCTCGCCCGAAATCCTTTCCTGCGTACAGGATGGCAAAGTGGTGGTGCGCCCGCTGGCCGGGACAAGGCCGCGCGGGAAAACGGCGGCGGAAGATATCGCGCTTGAAAAAGAACTGATGAAAGACGAAAAAGAGCTGGCCGAACATATCATGCTGGTGGATTTGGGGCGCAACGATTTGGGGCGCGTTTGCAAGGGGGGAAGCGTACGTGTGACCGAGCTGGAGGTTGTCGAACGCTACTCCCATGTGATGCACATCGTTTCCAATGTCGAGGGGGAACTGGAAAGCGGCAAGGACAGCTTCGACGTTATCCGCGCCACTTTCCCGGCTGGCACATTAAGCGGCGCTCCGAAAATCCGCGCAATGGAAATTATCGAGGAACTGGAGCCGACACGCCGCGGGCTGTATGGCGGCACCGTGGGCTACTTTGGGTTTAACGGGAACATGGATCACGCCATAGCCATCCGCACACTGGCGGTGAAAAAAGGCAAAGCGTACCTGGGGGTAGGGGCTGGCATCGTGGCCGATTCCGACCCGCGCAAAGAGTTTCAGGAGTGCATGAACAAAGGGCGCGCCCTGCTACGCGCCATAGAGCTTGCCCGCCGCGGCTTTCAGGGCTAACGCAAGATTAGCGGTAGCGTAAACATTCCTGCCGCTTGCCCCTTACTCTTTTTCCCCCTTTATCAAAGGTCTCATTGCGAAGGAGGGGAAAATAATTTTAACTTCGGAATCGAGGTTTAATGGCGCTGAAACCGGAACGGGGAAGTTGGAACTAACTTTATCCCGCAATACCTGCCGAACTATCTATTTCGCGAATAACTTTATGTAATCCCCGTACCCCTCTTTCTCCAGATTTTCTTTCGGGATAAAGCGGAGCGAGGCGGAGTTGATGCAATAGCGCTGTCCGGTTGGGCCGGGGCCATCGTCGAAAAGGTGGCCGAGGTGCGAATCGGCGCGAAGGCTACGTATCTCCGTGCGCACCATGCCGCCGCTTGCATCCTTTTTCTTCACCACGTTTTTGGGGTCAATAGGTTTTGTGAAGCTGGGCCAGCCAGTGCCGGAATCAAACTTGTCCGTGGAACTGAAAAGCGGTTCGCCCGAAACCACATCCACATAAATCCCCTCTTTGTGGTTGTTCCAGTACTCGTTTTTAAAGGCCATTTCCGTGCCGTTCTCGCATGTCACTTGATACTGCAACGGGGTCAGCTTCTTTTTAAGCTCCTCCCTGGAAGGGATGGGGTTCGGTATCTGCTCGACTTTTTTCAGGGCCGGAACATCCCCTTGGTGTTTCTCCACGTAATCCTCGCGCCCCGACCCGCGCTC
>JAHFEI010000098.1:0-2198 GCA_023248615.1 Nitrospinales bacterium
AGCTTAAGTAAATTCAACCGTTTTCCGATTTATTATACATGTGTGTGAATTGTGTATTGTCAAAAACGAAAGAGGTAGTGTAAGGCCATGAAAAAACTTGTCATACTAGTGCTTGGACTAGTTATTGCCTCCATATCGTGCAAATCAATGTCCAGCGCAAATTCCTCCCCCTCGTCCGTGGCTAACGGGCAAGCCGAGGCGCAATCCAAACCGGAAGAGCCAAATTCGAAAATGCCAGGTTCTGTAGGCCAAGCTCCGGGCGTTTATACGGAAAAAGCCAAGGAAAGGGTGGTTGAGGGAATGCATGCCAGGGAAATTGCGCCAGATAGTGTTTCATCTATCGTGGCGCTGGAACTGAAACTGGAGAGGCTTTCCCACGACCTGGCAAGAAACGCAAAAGGAAGCAACCCGACAATGGTGGTGGCAACCTTTGTGGATATGGACAGGTTAAACCGCTCCGGCACGTTTGGCCGGTTTGTGGCCGAGAACATGATGGGAAGGATGGCAAAGCTTGGCTTCGACGTGCTGGAAGTGCGCACAGCAAAAAGGCTGATGGTGCAACCAAACGTCGGCGAGCACGCCTTGACAGAGGAGGAGGACGAGATGAAGAACTCCTACAGGGCCGACACCGTATTGCTGGGAACCTACAAAAAAACCGGCGATGTGGTGGTAGTCCATGCGCGGCTTGTAGCCCACAGCACCCAAAAAATCATATCCTCCGCCGCCATGGAAATGAAAGTGGAAAAAGACGACCCGTTCATGCAGGCCATGTTCGATAATGCCATGGATCGTGTCGGCGACGCAACCGGCACATACAACGGGGTGAGATGATGGACAAAAAAATGATTGCCCTCCTCGCGGTGGCGCTCCTGGCCACCACTTCGTGCGCGGCCCTATCCGGCCCACAGCGTGGGGTAACGGCATCGACAAGCGATGACCGCTTCGGCACGCGCTACATGGCGGCACAAATCCACGGCACCATGCGCACGGCGGACACGACGATAGAAATGCCGCTAATCATAACCACCTTTGTAGACCTGAACGACCTTACGAAGACTTCCGTTTTCGGCAGGATGATGGCGGAAAAGATGATAAACGACCTTAACAGGATAGGTTTCCACATCGTGGAGATACGCCGCGCACAGGACATATTTGTGCGCAAGGACGTGGGCGAACTTATCCTCACCCGTGAGGCGGCGGAACTGGCGGACGCATCGTCGGTGCGGGCGGTGCTGGCAGGCACGTATGTGGCCACCACGAAATCGGTGATAATCAACGCTCGCCTTATCGATGTAAGATCGCCACAGGTGCTATCAACCGTCAGCTACGAAGTCACCATGACCGAAGAGATAGAAAACCTGATTAAAGGGACTTCCCCCTTCTAGCATGGGCCATATGAAAAAATTCGGGAAATACCTGGCTCCGCTTTTTGCCGCGCTCTTCATGCTCTCCGCATCCGCACAGGCCGACGGGCGCGACGCGACCGAAAAGTCCGGAAAAGCCGCCAGTAAAACTAAGAAAACGGCTAAGAAAACGGGAAAGAAAGCAGAGAAAAAATCGGCGGAAAATACCAAGCCCAAAGATGCAAGCAAAGCAAAACCCAAGCCCAAACCGGCAAGCAAGACCGGGAGAACAGTAAAGCCACCGACGACAGCCGCAAAAAATATAGTAGTGGAGCCTGCAAAAAAGTCGGCAAACAAAAACCCGGTAGAACCTATGCCAACGTCCGCGCAAACAGAAGTGCCGATACAAAAGCACAAACAACAGGCAGAGGACGAAAACAAACTGGCGCCGCCGAAGCCAAGAGATATCTTCGTGCTGTTCGAATCGAAACCATCGAACGCGGAAGTGCTGATTGATGGATTCTACTCCGGAAGCACCCCAGTACAACTTACGCTGAAAGAAGGTTCGCACAGCGTAAAAATGATATACCCGGGTTACAGTGCCTGGACAACGCAAATAAAGCCGTACAAGGGAATGCGCTTGATGTCCGTGCTGGAAGAGGCCAAACAGGCAGTCGCCCCAGTAGCAACTCCCGTAGCAGTTCCGGCGGCTACACCGGCAACAACAGCCACCGTAGCGGCTCCAGTAGCGACCCCGGCGGCAGTTCCGGCGGCTCCAGCAGTAGCTCCGGCAACCCCGGCGACGCCATAAAACACTAGCTCAAGCAAGCTAAGCGGCGTTTATAAACTCCGAAC